>JAZGGS010000075.1:0-4219 GCA_036480595.1 Ignavibacteriaceae bacterium | reverse complement strand
CAACAATCAAACAATCCTCTAACACGGATCCAGTTTTTAAAAGCCATTATTTACTCAGAATAATAAAATTTAACACATCAAAATAACTAACAAATATAAACCAATTCACATGCCCACGGCTCCATATTCAAGCCATGCGACAGTTTTACCCATTAGCACACTATAATAATCAAACGTAATCCCGTTGCTGTCGCTACGACTACGTATAGCTCCTATACACCTTTTGTGTGATTTTGACGCACAATTCTATCAAACAATCATTCACATTATGACGTGTCTAAAATATCATGCCAGGCATGAACATTACTGCACAAAACCATTTGGAGTTTATCTTTACTGGAATTCCAATAAGATCTATTATTAACTATAAAAAAAAGTCAACAAAAATGAATCAGAATCGAGATCAGAAAAATTTAATGGATTACTTTAAAGGAATAATGAAAACTTTCATACGGGTGGGCAATAGACTCATAATCAAAGGATCGGTGGTTCTCCCAAAGAGATCCCTTCGGGAGAGTCCATCTGGTCCCACAGTAAAATCCTGGATACAATTTGTTTTCGGGATTTTTTTTATCCTCACAAAGAACAATGAACTCGTATCCCCATCTTGTTGTGAGAAGATGGAAGGATTAACGATTTTTCAATTAAGAACTAGTAAATCGGGAATTAAAATCAATATTGATTTTAAAAAGCAATTCTTACCTTAGTGATAATTCATTTAGCAAACCATTCAGGTACAATCTTTTTTCTTGATATATAATTCTAATCAAAATCGGCATATTTATATCTCTTGTAACGCCAATTGTAAACTATTAGATTACAATCATCAATTAGCACCACGGAGAAGACATGAAAACTTTTACGTTCGTTTTAGTTATTGTTATATCAGTTAGCCATATCATTCTTGCCCAGTACCAAAATGTAGAAGTTGGGGATGCAATAAATACTTATGAACCTGAAGAAGTCTCAGTAGTTCTCAATCCCTTAAACACAAACCATATCCTTGTGGGTGCCAATACTGATAACTATTATTTTTCTACCGATGGCGGATTGAACTGGCAGCACGGTGTAATCACATCATCATACGGAGTTATAGGCGATCCCTGCGTGCTGGTTGATAATAACGGCAATTATTATTTTTTTCATCTTGTTCCGGGTTTGAGTCGTGTAGTTTGTCAGAAAAGTAACTCTCCCGGGGGAAACTGGTCAAACGGAACATTTACAGGCGTGAACGGAACAAAGGAAAATGACAAAGAGTGGGCCGCAATCAATAGTGCAAATAATTATATTTATCTCTCCTGGGCACAATTTGATGAACACGGCAGCACTAATCCACAAGATAGTTCAGAAATTCAACTGTCACGCTCAACTGATGGCGGAATAAATTGGTCTGTCCCACTTAGAATCAGTAACAGAAACGGTAATGCACTTGGTGGTAATTATAGCGCGCATGCACCAATGCCGGCAATTGGACCGGATAATGAAGTTTATGTTACCTGGATGGGACCGGAAGGTCTGATGTTTGATAAATCTATAGATGGAGGCCAGAGCTGGCTTGGGAGTGATATAAATGTTACTGGCTTTCATATAAATTGGCTGATATTTAATATTCCCGGCGTTCAACGAGCACCCGGATTTCCAGTAATCAATTGTGATTTAAGTGCAGGCGCATACAATGGTAACATTTATATTTGCTGGGCAGACCAGCGAAGCGGATACAACGATACCGATGTATGGATTGTTAAATCAAGCGATGGCGGTACAAGCTGGAGCACTCCAATTCGTGTTAACGATGATGATCCCGGCAAACATCAATTTTTTGCCTGGATGACTATAGATCAGGCTACTGGTTATTTGTATTTTGTTTTTTATGACCGCCGGAACCATTCAAATAATTTTACAGATGTCTATATGGCTGTTTCGCAAGATGGTGGTAATACATTTACAAATTTTAAAATAAGTGATAATCCATTCGAACCTACCATACTTGATTTCCTTGGTGATTATATTGGGGTAAGCGCAGCAAATAATATCGTTCGTCCTGTGTGGACAAGAGTAGATAATCATCAACTTAGTATCTGGACTGCCCTGGTAGATAATCCCGTGGCAGTTGAAGATCAATCAATTCAATTAGCACCGATTGATTTTGTGCTTTACCAGAATTATCCCAACCCGTTTAATCCCTCAACAAGAATAAAGTACTCAATTCCTATAAATACAAAACTTGAAACCCATAAAGTTTCTTTGAAGATTTATGATGTTTTAGGTAAAGAGGTTTCAATACTTATTAATGAGGATAAACAATCGGGAAATTATGAAGTTGAGTTCCACGCTGCCAACTTGCCGAGTGGAATATACTTTTACAGGCTTCAGACCGGGAATTATGTTGAGACTAAAAGCATGGTCCTCCTTCGTTAATCCGGTCTGCTGGCAGTGAGACCTGCAGCGGATAAATACTAATAAAGTAAGATTGTACCATGAACATTATTTTAAAGATCTTCAAAAGTCTCGAATATTTCCTGGGATCCTAAACTGAATTTTATGTTAAATCCTTGCCAAATGATTGAACCGTGAACACAGGACAGGGAGCCATCCTAACAACTTTTTCCGTTACACTTCCAAGCAGCAGGTGTTCAATGCCGGTTAGCCCGTGAGTTGCAATTACAACCAGGTCGCTTGAATTATCTTTTGCAAATTTTATTATATCGTGAGCTGCCTGCCCGCCTTTAACAATTATCTCAGCGTTTTCCTTTATTATTCCTGCTTCCAAAACCATCTTTTCCATCCTTCTCCTGCAGTCTTCTTCTATACCCGGTACAAGATCGAATATCGAAGACTTTCCGGATAAGGAAAAAGCAGGATGTATAGTATCCTCAATTACATGTAAAAGCTGAAGGTTTGCTCCATAAGAATCTGAAATTTCTTTTGCATAGGTGAGCGCTTTTTTAGAATGATCAGAAAAATCCACAGGCACTAATATTCGTTCAAATAATTTTATAGGTTTAATTTCTTCAGATTCACGAATAGTGAAAACCGGGCAATCAGCTAATCGAACCACTTCCTCTGCTGCGCTGCCCAAAAGCAAATGCCCGATTCCTCTTCTGCCATGCGTTCCCATCACAATCATATCAATACCCTTGCTTGAACCATACTCAAGGATTGCCGGGGCTGCGGAGATTGCACGTTTTTGTTTTATTATTATTTCCATATCACCGCTTCCATGAGTATTGGCAACATTGTTCAATTCAATCTCGGCTTTCTCTTCCAGCTTTTTTATAAGCGCTTCTGTTTCCGCTAACTCATCGCTAAATACATCCGGCTGGTCTTCAAAAAGAGTTACAACATGTAATAGATGAAGTGCTGCCCGGTACTTCTCTGCAAGGTAAACTGCGTGAGTTAGCGCTTGATTGGCACAGCGGGAAAAATCAGTAGGGAATAATATACTTTTCAATTTCATCATCTCGTAATTACCTCTTCTTTTGTGGGATTTATCTTTAACAAATATAATGTGGTAATACCTGCTCTTCTAATTTAAGACATTTAATTATTTAAAATTTTCCTGTGTATTAAATTATAATAAATTTCGAAAAGTGCAATTTGTTAAATCCCGGTATTACAATTGTTTAATCCAGGCGTTGAATAAATCTTAACATACTCTTTAAACTTGCCAATATTTTTACCATATTTAGTTTAAATCACTAATAAATTCTAAACAGGAGGAAGTTATGAAAGAAGAACTTTCACTGGAATTTGAAAACAAAGATTTCAGATGTTCTGTTGATGGAGAAATTGCAATCGTAAAAGTTAAATGCAACGCATTTTACTCACTCACTGATCTTGATATAAGCAGAAGAATATTATACTGGTTTGATCTCGTAGCAGAGGAAGATAAAATTAAAGCAATCCTTTTACTTAATGAAAAGGGATGTTATGGTAACACTGCGTACGAGGTATTTTTATCGAGCATAACCGGTAAAGATTTTTCATCCGAAAAGCCGTACGAACTTTCGCCTGGAGAGAGAGCCATTATTCGCTCCCGCGAAGTGAACGTACTTAACAGCTTTATTATGGCTACCACAAACTATCGCAGGTTGGTTGTATCCGGTTTAAATGGAACGATAGTTACACCTTTTTTTGGCGCCAGCTTAGCATCCAATTTCAGGTTTGCAACTGAAAACAGTGTAATCTCTTTATCTCATGCAAAGTATGGTTTGCATGC
>JAZGGS010000074.1:0-4324 GCA_036480595.1 Ignavibacteriaceae bacterium | reverse complement strand
CTTTTAATGCTTCTTCGCTACCAAGTGGTGCATACTTCTATAAGCTGCAATCGGGAAATAGTGTTGTAGCTAAAAAGATGTTATTGATGAAATAATTTCAAAATTAACATCCTACTTTTAATGAGCCTCCTTTGCGCGGCTCTTTTTTATCCATTCAAAAATAAATTTAAAAGCTATTGTCTTCTAATAAATAATTTGTTATTATTTAATCGCATTTCATCCCATTTCTTCTTTATTTGTAAATAAGGAATTGAGATGGCCTATGAGGGTAGCTTTTAGATAATTCAATACATGTAAAATTCAATTCTGTTTAGGGAAGTTTTTCCCTGAAGCGTGAATGTACTTTTATCTAACTAATCAACCTTAACATAAATCAAAACCAGGGAGGTTTTATGAAAAATTTGCACTCTATTTTTTCAAGTGTTTTTATTGCCCTAATATTTTCGGTAATGGCGTTTGGGCAGCCAATTATATTCCAGGATGACTTTGAAGGTTATGTTGCCGGTGTGCAGCTTACTCTTCAAAACGCCACCGATTGGACTACATGGAATGGTGTCCCAGGTGATCCTGTAACAGATCCTTACGTATCAACAGATTTTGCTGCTAGCGGAGTAAACTCAATTCTTATTGTTACCAATAACGACTTAGTACATCCAATAGCAAACTACACAACCGGTAAATATAGTGTTAGGTTTAAAATGTACATCCCAACCGGTTTTGACGGATACTTTAATACGTTGCAAGAATTCCTTGGACCCTCAACGGTTAATTGGGGCATGCAGGTATACTTTTATGCGGGAGGTACAGGTAATATTGATGGTGGTGCAGCACTAGCTCAGCCATTCACATTTACCCATGATACCTGGATGGATGTTGAGGTAATTGTTGATCACGATAATGATTGGGCTGAATTTCATTTGAATAGTACGTTAATTCACGGTTGGCAATGGAGTTTAGGTACTTTTGGAACTCCACAAATTAATCAATTAGGTGGAAGCAATTTTTATGGACATGATGACCCAAGCACTGTTGAACCTGCAAAATACTATTTTGATGATTATGTGCTGGAAGATTTACTATGGATTCCTGTAGAGTTAACATCCTTCACAGCAAATGTTAACACAAATGGAGCTGTAGTTCTAAATTGGGAAACTGCTTCGGAAATAAACAACCAGATGTTTGAAATTGAAAGAAAAGCAGAAAATAGTGAATATATAACTATCGGTTATGTAAACGGTTATGGTACTACAACCGAACCACAGGAGTATTCATATGTTGATGAAAATGTTGAAACCGGTATCTATTTTTACAGACTAAAACAAATTGATTTCCAGGGAACTTATGAGTATTCTGATGTAATCGAGTTGGATGTAAAAGGTCCTTCACACTTTGCATTGGGACAAAATTACCCAAATCCGTTCAATCCTTCAACACAGATTGAATTCAGAATTCCTGAAGCAGGATTTGTTAATCTTGCTGTATACAATCTTGTTGGTGAACAAGTAGCTCTTCTTGTAAACGGACAGGTTGAGGCAGGCGTTCACGAAGTAACCTTCAACTCAAATAATCTACCAAGTGGAGCTTACTTCTACAAATTACAATCAGGAAATAAAGTTGAACTAAAGAAGATGTTACTAACCAAGTAAACTTCAATCTATTTCTTTTTAATATAGAGCCGCTTTGTGCGGCTCTTTTTTTTATTGTTGATTTAATTCTGTTGCAACAAATAGTTTATCCTATTATATTTGAGCCGCAAAAAAGTTTTTTGTTTTTTGAATGCGGGAGTAGCTCAGTTGGTAGAGCATCACGTTGCCAACGTGAATGTCGCGGGTCCGAGTCCCGTCTCCCGCTCTGGAAATTCATCTCTTTTGAATAATCCACACATAGTGGATTTTCTTTTTTTGGGCGACGTGGCCAAGCGGTCTAAGGCGAAGGTCTGCAAAACCTTTATTCGTCGGTTCGAATCCGACCGTCGCCTCTAACATGCTTATCTACGGCATTTCTTATGTATACTGTCTATATCCTTTTTAGTGAAAAAGATAATAAGCGTTATATCGGTTGCACCTCCAATCTTAATAGAAGACTTAATGAACACAATCTGGGACTTGTAAAGTCTACCAAAAACAGACGTCCGTTCAAACTTATTTATACTGAAGAATTTAAAAATAAATCATTTGCATTAAAGAAGGAGAAATTCTTAAAAACCGGGAAAGGCAGAGAATACTTAAAGAATATCAATAAATAATGAATTATAGTTTGGAAAAAACTTTGGATTCAAGGCGAAGGTCTGCAACCCGCCTTAGGCGGGCGAATCCGACCGTCGCCTCTAATAACTTTTAATCTCTTCATTTATCTATTCTATTTGTTAACAAAAAGTGCTAAAACCAGGAGAGCTGTGTAACTATTTTATTAGCTGCAGAGTAGCGATAAATCAGTAAAGAATCCTATCAAAGAAAAACAGAACTTCAGAGAAGCGAAACAGTCATTGCTACTGGTGAGTAGCCACGGGATTTATCCCGTGGATAACAATCACCGTACACCTATGGGGTTTCAACCCCATTATTTTTTTTCTAAATTGTTTCGCTCCTCCAGAGTTTGGTATATGTTGTACATTTATAAAGTTACTAATGTACCGCAGCTCTATGGCTTTATTGGAAAAGGACAAATACCTAATTACATTATCTCGATTTTTCACTAAATTAAGCCACTCAATCAATTGTATTTATTATATTTAATGGAATTTCTTTTAAGTAGTTCAATCGGTTATATCTTAGGTTCATTTCCCACTTCTTTCTTGCTGGTAAAAATTTTCCGGGGAATAGATATTACGAAAAACGGTTCGGGAAATGTGGGAGCTTTAAATACTATCCGCACCAGTAAATCTAAACTTATCGGTTTATCTGTTCTCTTAATTGATGCTTTTAAAGGTGCATTAAGTGTATTTATTCCTCTTATCCTTTTCCCGGAAACATTTATATTCCCTGCACTTGCAATGTTGTTTGCTGTTTTTGCACATTGTTTTAATCCCTGGCTGGATTTTAAGGGAGGCAGAGGACTTGCAGTAACTGCAGGCGGAGGATTGGTTATTTTTCCTTACACAGTTTTAATGTGGGTTCTCCTTTGGGTAATATTTTATCTGATGAAAAGGAATCATCATATTGCTAATATTGCAGCTACTATTTTAACGCTGTTTTTATTATTCAATACAGTTGATATAGCAATGAAATATTCCACAATAAAACCTGAGAGCAGCTCATCACTTATTGCTATTACGGCAGCAGTGCTTATGATTATTTTCATTAAACATATTGAACCACTTAAAGAGATAATTGAAAAACATAAAACTAATAGAGTTATGAAAAATGATTAATTTAAAAACCTACATCATCACTATTTTATCTGTTACGCTTCTTTTTGCAGGAATCCTTTTTATTAAACCAGATAGAAATAATGAAGAGAATTCTTCAAATCCAAAAGAAACGGAATTTGTTTTAACCCAATACAATGATAAAAACAACTTAAATGATGAAATATCCAAATCCAGAAAAAACATTTTAACTCAAACTGTAGAAGAAGTCAGTCCTTCTGTAGTTGGTATTAATGTTATAGAAATAAGGCAGTATAAAGATCCCTTCTTTTCTTTTTTTGATGATCCTTTCTTCAGGCAATTTTTTGGCGACAGGGGTTCTACAAATAGAAAAGTAAAAGGACTTGGTTCGGGTTATTTAATTTCCACTGATGGTTATATTGTTACTAACGATCATGTTGCAGGTAATGCAACCGAAGTAAAAGTAACCTTAACAGACGGAAGAACATTTGAAGCTGAAGTTATTGGAACTGATATGGCTTCCGATATTTGCCTGCTTAAAATTGTTGGTGAAAACCTTCCGTACATCGAACCAGGAAATTCTGATGATATTATTATTGGCGAATGGGTAATTGCTCTTGGTAATCCTTTCGGATTATTTGAATTGAATGAAAAACCAACTGTAACTGTTGGTGTAGTTAGTGCATCCGGTATGAACCTAGAACCAATAAATGAGAGATATTATTTAAATATGATCCAAACAGATGCTGCAATAAATGGTGGGAACAGCGGCGGACCGTTAGTTAATAGTCTTGGTGAAATAATAGGTATGAACACATTAATATTTACAGCTGGCGGAAGCTCGGGAAGTATCGGGCTCGGATTTGCCATCCCGATAAATAAAATTATTAGCATTGTTGAGGAATTAAAAGAACACGGAAAAATTAACAGGGATTTTGAAATTGGAATGAGAATCCAATCTATTGATGAAGGTATTGCAACCTATTATGATCTTAA
>JAZGGS010000073.1:0-3076 GCA_036480595.1 Ignavibacteriaceae bacterium | reverse complement strand
ACTAAAATAACTTTTCAGCTCACAGATATCTCAAGAGGTGAAATAAAAATAGTTGTCACCGAAGTACATTTTTATAGATAGCATATTTTTTAATTAGAAATATTTGACAAAAATAAATTTTTACCATTACTTGAATTAATTTTAAAATTTATCGATATTTGATATGCACAATATTTAATTTAATCAACACTTACGGGGAAAATTATGGAAACAAATTCAACAGCATCGCGCCTGGCAAATTTAACTTTCAATTTATTGGCAAACTGCCAGGAAAAAGAAGTTCATTTAGCAGAACTTCATGGGTTAACACAAGCAGAGTTCAGATGTTTACGTTTATTTGGAACTGACGAAAGCTTGAACAACAAAACAATCGCTGAGAGAATGAATCTCAGCCCAAGCCGTTTAACAAGAATAATTGACGGTCTTGTAAAAAAGAGGTATATCCGCAGAGACATTGACTCTAACGATAGACGAAATATGAAAGTAAATCTTTCAACAAAGGGAAAATCACTTGTTCAACAGCTTAATAAAGCTTACGTGGATATTCATGAGGAAATATTGATGGATATAGATCCTTCACAGCACGAACAGCTTATAGTTGCTATGACGCATTTGTTAGAAGCGCTTGAAAAGTGGCTTGAGAAAACTGAATAAAAAGAAATTTTGTTTGTGATATTATAAATTTTATCTATTTCGTTTTGATAAGGATTGACATGCGTTTGTTAATTCTTGTCAGAACGTTTTTGATAGTTTAAATACTTTTTAACCAACTCAAGGTCTTCTAATAAATCATTGAGATTCTGAAAACAATTTGGGGTAAGCGAAAGATAAGTATCGTCAAAATATTTTTTATTTGTTTCGGAAGAATGAATTAATAACGCCCTAATATCCCCGATAACTTTTTCCATATTTTCAGTTAAATCTTTTTTAACGTGATCGAGATTATCAATTTCCTGAAATTCACCACCTTTTTGCAGTACCCTTTTAAGCCCCTGAACATACTTCCCGGTAAAAGTTAACTCTTCAAATTTTGCATTAAAATTATTTTGTAAAGATTCATCAATAATTATTTGAAGATCAGTTTTTCTTTTTAGTAATGAATCTGAGAAAATCTCAACTTCATTTAATATGTTTTTATTTATTGGAATTTTCATTCCCTATGCTTTCACTCCTAATCCAATCCCATCTCCAATCGGAAGTATGGTTGTACGCAAATTCGGCTGTTCACTAAATAATTTATTAAACTCGCGTATATGTTTTGTTGATTCCTTGTACTTAGAAGGTACTTTGCTTGCGGCTGCATAACCCTGCCATAAAAGGTTATCGATGACAATCATGCCTCCTCTTTTTAAAAGCACCATAGAATAATCGAACAGTCTTTTGTAGTCTTCCTTATCGGCATCTAAAAAAATTAAATCGTATTTTTTCTTCAATCGCGGCATAACACTAAGTGCATCACCTTCAATAAGCTTTATCTTATCCCCAACACCAGATTGCTCAATGTACTCCTTTGCCGTGTCAATATTATCTTCGCTTAGTTCTATTGTATGAATAACGCAATTTTTTTTAAGATTTCTTGCAATGCGGATTGTTGTGTAAGCAATAGCCGTTCCTATTTCAAGCACTCTTTTGGGATTAGTAATTAACACTAACTGTTCAATAAACTCAGCCGCCTGCCACGAGAGAATTGGAACATTATGCTCTTTAGCAAATGATTGCATTTCATTTATCAGATCGTCCTGTTCTTTACGGAAGGAAGAAATATATTTTTCCTGCGCCGGGTAAAATATTTTACTCATTTTATTAACAATTTTGTTTTTGATTAAGGAAAGATAAGAATAATTACTATGGGGTATCAAGTACCAGTCACCTCTAACTCACCTGGTTGAAAGGTGACTGGAACTTTTAGAGTTTACCGAAGCAGTATCATTTTCCTGCCAAAATCTTTATCTCCCATTCGAATTAAATAATAATAAACACCGCTGGCACAAGGCAGTCCTCTATCGGAAATGCCATGCCAGTCAAAGTAATTTTCTCCTTCGATGGTTACCGATTCATATATTTTTACCTGCTGGCCTGTTGCATCAGTTATGTTTATTCTTAAATTTTCATTTCCAGTCGAATTTAGCGATAGCCGCGTGAAACCATGAGTTGAAGGTACAAACGGATTAGGATATGTTTCACTAACTATGATATCGGTGTTTTTTACTTCAAGCTGTAAAATTAGAGTTACTTCCAACTGCCCATAAATAAATTTGTAGGTACCATTTTCCGGTTCACGAAAAGAAATATTGGAACTATCGGAATATGTAAAATGAAATTGCACTACTTCACGGTTAAACAGAAAAGGGAATCTATAAGTGTAAGAATTGTCCTCATTGAAATCCATTGGCGCCTCGGTGTAATCTATACCGTTCGTAGTAAAATGGATTGTAACTGTCCCGGGTTCAATATCCTCTTTCTCAATAAACATTTTATGAACCGTATACGTTCCGTCTGTGTATTCCAGGTTCGGGAATTCAACCGCGTGTAATGCTGATAATAATCCATAACCTCTTTCATTATCAGGAGTAGTTGAATTATCGGCAGTTTTAAAAAGAATATCTCTTAACTGGGTATTTTTCAAGTGTGTATGTGCAGAAAGAAGTAAAGATGCAATCCCGCTCGCAATCGGAGCCGAGAGAGAAGTACCATTTGCACGACGATAACCACTAAAAGTACCCGCCTGTGCGCCATAAACTAAAACACCACTAGTAACTACATCCGGTTTAATTCTTCCATCGAATGTAGGCCCCCTTCCGCTAAAACCTGCAACGTCGTTGCTGCCATTTACAGCACCAACCCCTATAGTGTTAAATCCGTCTGCCGGGGCAGTGATATAATGCCAGGAGGTCGCGCCTTCATTCCCCGCAGAAGTAACAATTAACATCCCCTTTCCGAAAGCTAATTCTGCCGCCTGAGTAACAATCGTAGTATTACCGTCCATGTCTTCATAAGTATAAGAAAACGTTGATCCATCAAACTGGCTGTAACCAAGTGAACTGCTTGAAATATCAACACCAAAGTTTTCCATCCA
>JAZGGS010000072.1:0-3250 GCA_036480595.1 Ignavibacteriaceae bacterium | reverse complement strand
ACTTTACAACTGGATCAGTTTTTGGGGGGGCAGGTCACATCAGAACAAAGAACATAATATTTTTAATGTAAAATGTTTATTAAAATCAACAATAGATTTCAAAATATTTTATACTTGTCTAAGTATTTATTCTGTAAAGAATTAGGTATGTTAACTTTCTTTGACAACTTTCAACTATAATAAACATTAGTCATTGCTAATTTAGTATAGGTAATTTTGTATTTTCTACTTTTGCTGATATCTTAAGTGTTTGATATGTAAGTAGTTTACGGATACACTAATCTCTTAGAAAAAGTTATTACTATACTTATTTAGCAATGCCAAACATTATTCATCTAAGAAAGATTCCCTTGCTACAACCACACCTACTAAAAAATAATCATAAGATACATGTTTTAAATAGCTTACAAATAATATTATATTTTTAAAGCAATTTAGGTCTGCAAGTTGCAGCTTAAGAATTAGTTAAATGTAATAACATCCTATGATCATTAAGTGGGAAACATTACTTTAACTCTGAATTCTAAAAAATGACCTAAAGTAGTCTTAAAACCATGTGTTTAACAGGTAACCTTGAAATATTTGAAAGCGTATCTAATGAGTTTGGTTTCGGGGTTAACTAAATAAACATATCCCAGTTTTGATACGCTTAAGTATTTTGAAATTAATAATAAAATCAAAAACATATGTTGCATCCTCAAATGTAACTGAAAGGGCGGAGCTATGACTAGATATTTGATATTAATATGTTGAAGATCAGTTTATACAATTTTGTCTGCTTCTTTAATCGATGCAGCATTTATAACTTTATATCTTGGAGGTAAAAATGAATACAAATGGTCGTATTAGAATTAATATTCCAAAGATCGTACATGAAACCATTGATGGTGAAACCGTAATATTGGATCTCGATAAAGGTAATTATTATAGCTTAGTCGGTATTGGTGCTGATATCTGGGGTTTCATGGAAAATGATGCTACCATGGGGAGCATCATTGAAATAATCAGTAATAATTACCAGGGTGAGCGAGGAGACATAGTTGTCGCCATAAATAAATTTGTCTCAGAATTAATGCACGAAGGTCTTGTCGTTCCCTATAATGAAAATAATCCTGAAAATGAAGAATCGTCTCATGTACAAGTTCAAACTGGATTGAAAGAAAATAAGCCTAGTTTTGAGATACCAAAATTGAATAAATATACAGATATGCAGGACTTACTCCTATTGGATCCGATACATGAAGTCGATGATAAAAAAGGTTGGCCAACGATCGAACCAGATAAGCCTTTGGAAAATCAGTAAGTCACTAACTCCCCCCAATCATCCTCGAAATGACCTTTCAGGTTTAATAAAAGGCACTGAAACAGTAATTGCTCAATAAATTGAGGGATATCTTCCCTTAATCCCCTCCTTCGCAAGGAGGGGAAATGGGGTGGTCAAAAATTCAAAAGTTTTCCTCAACTTATCGAAAATTTACCTGAAACAACGTTGATTATATTATATTTTACAACAGGATAACCACCTTGCGAAATAATAAATTAAGAATGACTCAAAAGTACTTTTTCCCAATAAAACCATACATTTGTATTTAGAACGAGTACGGAGAATAATTAATGCAGTTGGATAAAAAGGTACTATTTGCCACAAGAGAACAGGAATTACTTCTGGAAGCCGCCCTCCTGGATGGAGAACACGCAATCAACGCCTGGCAGCAATGGAAAAGTATAGTGGATTTGGAAGGCCATCATGATAGCGGGACTTATAGTCTATTTCCGCTTCTCTACAAGAATCTACAACGATATGGAATTGAAGATCCTTTCATGGAAAGACTTAAGGGAATCTATCGTCTGGAATGGTATAAGAACCAAAGACTTATATACAATATGAGCAGAGTATTACAGTATCTTCACGATTCAGGGATCCAAACAATGATACTTAAGGGGGCAGCATTAATAGAGCTTTACTATAAGAACTATGCTGTTCGCCTAATGGCAGGTATTGATATCCTTGTACCCACATCACAAGCTCTATCAACAATCAATCTATTGAATAAGGCTGGCTGGACCCAAACGACCACTTTAAAAGATGAACATTTGTATTATCGACATTCCATTCAGTTCAAAGATCAATCCGGGAAGGAATTAGATCTTCTTTGGCATCTATTAAGTGAGTCCTGCCTGGAAGATTCTGACACGGTTTTTTGGGATAGAGCTGTGCCGATAAGAATAAATGAAGTCTCTACGTATGCACTAGACTCAACTGACACTTTATTTCATGTTATTATTCATGGAGTTAGGTGGAACTCGGAACCTCCAATTCGCTGGATTGCCGATGCTATGTGTATTATAAATTCTACTGATTCTGAAATCGACTGGCCACGGTTAATCATACAGGCAAAAAAGAGCCGACTGGTCATACCGGTAAAGGAAGCATTGAATTATTTGCACGAAAAATTTCAAGTTCCTATCCCAAATTCAATCTTAGATAGCATGAACCAATTGTCGGTATCTCGTACAGAATCTCTAGAATACAGAATAATCACGAGAAATCCCGAAACAATTTCCAATACGTTGCTAGGTACACTCATAGGTAACTTTCCGATATACCTTGTTGAATATCTACGTTTGACTAATGACTCGGGATTTTTAAGGAAAATAATCGGATTACCAAAATATCTTCAATTTCGAACGAATGCAAAGAGTTTACATGTTCTCTGCACTTTTTTTATATCCAGAAGCATAATAACAATGAAAAAGCTGTTATCGAGGTTGGGTACCAACATTTCTCAATAGTCTATAAATGGGACGGTATGGCAAATGTCTACTGTAAAGGGTGACGATGAATAAATCTGATAATCAACAATCTCGGGTGTCTCTTTTTGATAAAGCAGCATGGCGGTATTTTATCAATTTTTATCGGGGGCAATATAAACGTCTTATGTTTTCTTCAGCAGTTTCTTCCGCCCAATCACTGATTATCGTGCCCGTTCTCCTTCTCGTCCGTTATGTCTTTGATGAAGCAATCCCCCAAAAGAATATGCATCTTCTAGTACTCATTGGAATAGGGATTTTTACATTTCGTCTTGCAAATTCTGCAATTTCACTTTGGATACGTTCTATAAACATTGAAATCATTCAAACAGCCATTTTTAAATTACGCGAAGATCTATTGAATATAGTTTACCTGTTCTCACGGAGTGTTTACACTTGTCTCGACCTTAAAACAACCCAAGCAAGAATGGTGCAGGAT
>JAZGGS010000071.1:0-3055 GCA_036480595.1 Ignavibacteriaceae bacterium | reverse complement strand
AATCATCAAAAGAAGTTTTGCCTTGTTTAATACATCTGCTTAGAACTAAAACATTTTCAACAAAAGTATTACAATCAAGTCCTGATAAATTAATTACCAATTTTTCTTCATCATTAACTTCAAGCGTGTGAGTTGCGTAATCAGTTCCGGTAAAACTTTTACCAATTTCAACAATCACTTCATTAATTGGTTTAGCGGAAAGTTTTTCATCAACAGCTAATTGAAATTTTGAATTACAAATCTCAATATCTTCATCAGCAAAAACCTGCGCCTTAGTGCAGGCAGTTAAAGAAAAGATTATTAAAAGAATTGAATGGGATAAAAATAAGATGACTTTTTTATTCATTTTATTATTTTCGTATGACGTCTGACGTTTCACGTCTCACGTTAAATAATATCTTCATCTTCAGGCATAGAAACGTATTCTTCAATCTGCCTGCTGGTTGCAAGATTTTCGAAGCGGGCATACTCTTTAATAAAGGCAAGCTTAACTAAACCGGTAGGACCATTACGTTGTTTTCCAATAATTACTTCAGTAACACCTTCCAGCGATTCACCATTTTCATCTTTTTCAATTCCATAATACTCCGGACGGTTTAAAAACACTACCACATCTGCATCCTGTTCAATCGAACCGGATTCTCTCAAATCGGAAAGCTGCGGTCGTTTATCAGTCCTGGTTTCCACAGCTCTGTTAAGCTGTGAAAGTGCAAGAACTGGAATGTTAAGCTCTTTAGCAAGTGCTTTAAGTGAGCGCGAAATGTGTGATATTTCCCTTTCGCGACTTTCAGCTTTTTGAGGTCCCGACATTAACTGAAGATAATCGATTATTATCATTCCTACATTCTTTTCGGATTTAAGCCGCCTTGCTTTGGCCCTTATTTCAAGCACCGACTGAGCAGGTGAATCATCAACATAAATCGGGGCATCTGTAAGTTTATGAACAGTTTTACTCAGCTTTGACCCATCAGAATGTGGAAGCTTACCGGTTCTTACAAGGTGCGCATTTATTCTCGCCTCAGCACATATCATTCTTATGATAAGCTGCATCGTTGCCATTTCCAGGCTAAAAATTCCAACCGGCACTTTATGATCTATAGCAGCATTACGCGCCAGAGTTAAAGCAAGTGCGGTCTTTCCCATCGAAGGTCTTGCAGCCAATATTATTAAATCTGATTTCTGAAAACCGCCAAGCAATTCATCCATCTCATAAAAACCAGTGGGAACAGAAAACTTTTGATGAGTGGAAGAATGAATTGTTTCAATATATTCCATTGCATCGCGCACTGCTCTGTCCATTCCCTGGTAAGATTTTGAAAGATGAGATTCGGTGATTTCAAATATTTTTCGTTCTGCGTTATCCAATATATCAAAAGCATCATCGGCGCCTTCGTATGCAGAGCGTGCAATTTCGTGTGCGCTGGAAATCAATCCACGAAGTATTTGTTTTTCGATAATGATTTTTGAGTGGTACTCAATATTGGCAGCAGAAGTGATATTCTGCGAAAGCTTACTAAGGTAAACGGCTCCGCCAACTTCATCAAGCTGGTCCCGTTTCTTAAGCTCTTCGTAAAGTGTAACCGTATCAATCGGTTCACCTGCATCAAAGAGCGAAGTCATTGCATCATAAATTAACTTGTGCGATTTAAGATAAAAGCTGTCAACCGAAAGCAGTTCCAGTGCTTTTGGTACGGCTTCTTTTTCAATCATCATCGCACCAAGTACCGATGCTTCAATTTCCGGTTCCGATGGAGGTTTTACATCTGCAGGAATTATTTGATCGACACCGTTATTTGGTTTTCTTGAACGAGCCATAATTAGAAATTAATATAATAAATTTCGGGGAGAGAAAAATCCTAAACTTTCAGGAGAATTCAAAATAAGATTAGTCCTCTATTGCAAAATATTATCCTTAAGTACATTAAAACTCTCGCCAAAGTAGAGTATGTTCATAGGTTTTTGAGATTAAAATCCTTCAATTATTTACTTAACAGTATTGAGGCGCGGGTTAGGTGGGGCTTATAAACTATTTTAATTTTATATAATTATTAGTTGTATATGAAATTTGAGCATCCGCAACAGTCACAATAGTGCTATCATTTATAACAATAGGTTTTAGATCTATGTACAAAAACGATGGATAATTGTCTTCAGAATTAATGGTAACTATTAATTGATGAGTTGACGTGTCAGTTTCAGAAATTAGATCAAATAAACCGTTGATTGATTTATAATACTTAAATTCATCATAAGTTAATTGTTTGTTATCAGAAATTCTCACAGCATTTGAAATTGTATCAGCCCTTATGAAAAGTTTAACCCAAATACCAGCTCGTGAACAAAAACAGTCCATTCTTTGTTCCATTGAATAATCATAAGAATTACTTTCATCAACTAAAGTATCGCATCCATTGATGAGTAATAAAAACACAACAAAGAAATAAATTGAAAATTTCATAATGTAACCCAATGATTATCGATATTTAAACCACCTAACTATTACTTATACTGCATACTATAGCAGGTAGCAATTATTTTATTCCTGCTAATTTCCCCAATAATTCACTCTAATTCAATAAAAAACTTAAGAATCGTTTGCTGTTTGGCAAGTTTAGTTGCACAACTATTAGAAGTGCTTTCTAAACATTATAATACTAATCCAACTCCCATTTTAATGGATTTGACTCGATATATCTTCTGATATTATACAAATCTCTCTCATTTCTTATGATATGCTCGTAATAATTGCGTTGCCATTTGAAATTTATTAAACCGTTTATACGGATTTGTTTGGTAACCGCAGATTTGAAACCACGAATAATTGAACCCAACGTTTGTGATGGTGATTTAAATTTGTTTTCCGTAGGGGCGTATTGCATACGCCCCTTGTTCTTCTTGGTGGGCAAATCGTTTATGTCTTTATCAAGGGGCAAATCCTTTACACCCCTGCCTTGGGGCGAATTCAATTCGCCCCTACGTTCAATTATTATTATTCCATGAATATGATTTGGCATTATAACATAATAATCGAGGTCAATGTTTTTTCGAATTGACG
>JAZGGS010000070.1:0-6448 GCA_036480595.1 Ignavibacteriaceae bacterium | reverse complement strand
AAGCGATTTAATTAATAATCTTCCCCGTTCAATAAAATTTCTATCAAAATCTATTGTTTAGTTATCTAGAAAAAAATAAAAACACCCTTGTGTATTTGCCGTTAATTGTTTACTGGATTATCCTTTTAGTTGCAACTTCAATACCTGCACAGAGTGTTCCAAGTTTTGGGGTTGGTGATAAATTGAATCATTTTTTAGCGTACCTTATTCTTGCACTTTTGTTATATCTTACATTAAGCTTCCAGGAAAAATCAAAGTTCGCAAAATGTAATGCTGTCTTGCTAACTATCTCAATTATATTACTTTACGGAGTTTTAGATGAATTGCATCAAATGCTTATTCCCGGCAGAAGTGCAGAATTTTTGGATTGGGTTGCAGATACAGTTGGAGCAGTTTGCGGAGTTCTGATCATATCGTCTTTATTAAAAAAATTCAAAAAGGAAGCAGAAAGAGGTTAATTTTTTTTAATATTTGTAGCAAAGAAATCAGGGAACTTTAATTTCCGGAGATGGTATAAGGATAAGTAACTAATTTGACAAAACTAATATCATTTATTAACTTTTCAGTAGATATATAGCTTTAATTGAGGAGTGCTAAAATGAACCTAAAAAAACCAATTGCCGATTTAAGGGCTAAGTATAAAAGACACTTTGAAATCTGTTTAATAATTGCATTAGCAATTCTCATTGTGGCGTTTAAATATTTCCCGGATGTTCAAGGAAGTAACATAGTATTGGATGGTCCGCAGGAATTATTTACTGTTGAAGATATTCAGCAGACCAAACAGGAAAACAGACCTCCACCACCGCCCAAACCGCCAATTCCTATCGAAGCTCCTGCCGATGATGTTTTGGAAGATATAGAAATTGATGATACTGAAATTGATTTTGAAGCTGAGATGGAAGCACCTCCTCCTCCAAAAGAAGAAGCGGTTGAAGAAGAACCTACTTATTTTGTAGCTGTTGAAGAGATGCCGGAACCAATTGGCGGAATAAAAGCCATCCAGGAAAAAATTGTTTACCCCGAAATTGCAAAAAGAGCAGGTGTTGAAGGTAAAGTTTATATTCTTGCATTTGTTGATGAAACCGGCAACGTTACCAAAGCCAATGTAATTAAAGGTATTGGCGCCGGTTGCGATGAAGCAGCGCTTAATGCAGTTCTTAAAACCAAATTCAAACCTGGAAAACAAAGAGGTAAACCGGTTAAAGTCCAGGTATCCATTCCAGTTGTATTTAAACTTCAGTAAAAATAAGGCGTCTTTTTAAGACGCCTTTTTCGTTTCAACTCCTTTTATAATTCTGCTTATAAAAATTTTGTGAGTAATATCACTAACTGCTTAATTTCATGATGAACGGTATTTGAACTTGATTTATGAATTCTTAGTTTTCGATCCGAATGATCAGTCATTTTTTTAACTTGAAAGTATTAGAGAATATTTTGACTAGAAAAGAAAGAGAATTTTTATTAAGGAAACATGAAATTATTGATGCTTCAGTAAAACTGTTTGCCAGTAAAGGATTCAACCATACTACGCTGGATGAAATTGCCGCTTTATCTGAATTCGGCAAAGGTACAATCTATAATTATTTCAGCAGTAAAGAAGAAATTTATTCTGCAATTGTGGATGACGTTAGTAAAAATCTTAAACAAATAATTCAACAGGCAGATAAAGCAGCAGAATCAGCATCGGATTTTATTAAAACATATACAAGCAGTCTTTTCTATTACTGTCTTTTAAACAAGGAAGCGTTTGTATTGTTTGTTAGGGAGATTGTACCATTTACAACTGATCTTTTTGTTTTGAACAGGGAAAAAATTTTAAGAAGACATAACTCGCTTAAGAATATTCTTATTAAAAGATTTTCGGAAGGAATTAAGCAAAAAGAATTTAAAGGATCAGATCCGGATAAAATTGTAAGCTTGTATCAGCACCTGGTTTTTCCGTATATCCTCTATTTAATTGAATGTCCTAAAAAGAACCTTGATGAAGATTCCGAAATAGATTTTGTTTTGGAAGTCTTCTTCAAAGGTATATTATTAAAAAACAAACGGTAATAACGTTGAAAAAATTATTAGTAGCATTTATTTTTTTCACTTTGCCCTCAGCATTCAGTCAAACTGCATTAGTGCTTGATCTTGAAAAATGTATTGAGCTTGCGCTTGAAAAAAGTCATGATCTAAAACTAGCTAAATTGGAAAAAGAAAAAGCTGATGAGCAGATTAGCGAAGCTTTCGGTTACTCAGTATTACCAGATATTAAAGGAACTGTAGATTACAGGAGAGCAATAAAGCGCGGTGAAATAATAATCGATATACCTGGCTTTTCAGGTTCTTTCCCACAGGGAACTGAAAATACTCTTTCGGTGGGTGTAACTGTAGATCAACCCCTCTTTACCGGGGCTGTATTTTTTGCTACAAGAATTGCTAACGTGTATGCAGAGATATCACAAAAATCTTATTACTCTACAAAGACAGCCCTTATTAAAGATGTTAAAAGAGCTTATTACTCATTGCTGGTTTCAAGGCAGTTCTTGGAGCTATCTAACATCACTTTAAAAGCAGCAAAGGATAACCTTAAAGATACCCAAGCAATGTATAAAGCCGGGTTGGCGCCAGAGTATGATTACATTAGAGCTAATGTGCAGGTACAAAATATCTTGCCGGAATTAGAAAGAGCAGAAAACTCAATTGTGCTGGCAGAAAACAGTTTGAAACTTGTAATAGGATTAAATCTTGAACAGCAGATTGAAATTAAAGATTCGCTGGTTTTTAATAAAATTGATGTTGAGAATTATGAAAATTCTTCACTCATCCTTGAGGGAAAAAACTTTACACTTCAGCAGCTTCGGCTTCAAATTGAATTGATGGACAAAGCCGCTTCTTACGAATTCTCCAGACACTTTCCGGAACTCTATTTTTTTGGAAGCTGGTTGGCCACTGCGCAGGAAAATGATCCTCGCTCGTTTTCAGACTGGCGTTATAAAAATGCGGTTCATATTGGGCTGAATCTCAAAGTTCCGATATTCAACGGGTGGCAAACTACTTCCAAAGTTGACCAGGCAGAAATTGAACTGCTTAAAGCGCAGGAAGAATACCAGAGAACCAATAAGTTCTTGAAGAACCAGCTTGAAGATATACTTTTAAAGATTGAAGAAAAATTATTCCAGATTGATGCTTACTCTGCAACTATAGAGCAAGCACAAACAGGTTATGATATTGCCCTGAAGAGATATTCTTCGGGAATTGGAACACAACTGGAAAATATTGATTCTTTGGTTGAGCTTACCCGCGCAAAAATAAATTACCTTAATGCTGTCTATGAGTATTATGATTTGCACGCCCGGCTTGAAGAGCTGCTTTCAACAAAAGTACAGGTAGAAGTTGATTAGAAATAAAATTTTAAACTTTGGTGAAAAAATGAAAAAAATAATTAGTCTTTTAACATTTGGCTTAACATTGTCTGTATTACTTCTAACTGTTTCCTGCGGCGATTCTGAGGGAAGCAAACAAGTGAATAATAACAGCGAACCTACTGTTTATGTAAAAACTATAAAGCTCAAATCAGAATCTTTTATTGATTACATCTCGCTACTTGGTGTGGCAAAAGCATTTTACCATTCCAATTTATCTTCTGAAGAAGGTGGAAAGATAAAAGAATTTCTGAAAAATAAAGGCAGCTTTGTTCGTAAAGGCGATGTTATTCTTGTAATAGAAAACGAAGTTCTAAAATCGAATATGGATGCAGCCAAAGCACAGTATGATATGGCTGAAAATAATTTTTTAAAACAGGAACAGATATATAATGAAAATGTTATAAGTGAGTTGCAGTTTCTTAATTCCAAATATGAAAGAGATGCTGCCAAAGCAAATTATGAACTTATTAAAGCCAGGTATGAAAGAACATTTATTAAAGCTCCGTTTACCGGAATAGTTGATGCAAGGTTTGCAGAAATCGGAGAGATGGTTCTGCCCGGCACACCAATCGTATCTGTTGTAAGCATGTATAAGATTAAACTTGAAGCCGGTGTTCCGGAAAATTATGTTAATATGGTTAAAAAAGGTGATAGTGTAAAAGTTGTTTTTAAAGATTTGGATAATACCGTGTATAATGAAAAAGTTTCATATGTGGGGAATACTATATCAACTGATAACAGAACATTTCCTATAGAAATTAATATCAATAACCGGGATGGAAAAATTAAACCCGAATTAAGTGCGAAGGTTTTTATTCATAAAGAAAAATTTAATGCAGCAATTGTAATACCTGAAGAAACAGTTACCAAAACAGATCTTGGTTATGTAGTATTTGTAGAAGAAGATGGTGTGGCACTAATGAGAGTAGTGGAAATAATTAGTCGCAGCAATAATAGGATAGCATTAAGATCGGGTGTTAAAGAGGGCGAAAATTTAATAACAGTAGGTTTTCAAAGTCTTGTTGACGGAACAAAAATTAAAGTAGTAAACGAATAAAACTTTATGAAAATTACAAACGTAGCAATAGATAACCGCACAAGTATATTTATACTTGTAGTAATTATAATATTTATGGGACTCTCGGCATATATAACTTTGCCAAGGGAATCTGCGCCCGATATTTCAATTCCACTTGTAATCGTTTCAACTCCCTATTTTGGCGTTTCTCCTGAAGATATAGAAACCTTAATAACAAAGAAACTGGAAAAGGAAATAAATAACATAAGCGAAGTAAAAAAGATCACTTCCTCTTCATTTGAGGGTTTCTCAGTGGTTCGAGTAGAATTTGAAAGCGGCTATGATATTGATGATGCTCTGCAAAAAGTAAGAGACAAGGTAAATAAAGCAGAACCCGAGCTGCCTCCCGATGTTGAAAAACCGGAAATTATTGAAATTAATTTTTCGGAATTTCCTATTGTGGTTGCAAACATTGCAGGTCCTTATTCTCTTGTAAAGTTAAAAGATATTGCAGAAGATCTTAAAGATGAAATTGAAAAAGTTGATGGCGTACTGGATGTTAAGATTAGTGGCGGGCTGGAAAGAGAAGTTAAGATTGATGTGGATATAAATAAACTTAATCATTACAATGTTCGCTTCAAAGATATTATCAATGCTATAGAAGATGAAAATAAAACGATACCGGGTGGTTCTATTGATGTTAATAATTCCAGTTTTCTTGTTAGGGTTCCGGGAGAATTTGACAAACCCTATTTAATTGAAGACATTATTGTAAAGCTGAAAGATGGTGCACCGGTGTATTTAAAAAATATTGCCGAGGTTTCTTACGGCTTTAAAGAAAGACAAACTTATGCTCGATTAAATAGAAAAAATGCTGTCTCAATAAGCATATCTAAAAGTGTTGGAAAGAACATTATTGATATTGCCGATAACGTGAAGGAGATACTTGATAAAAAACGTGCAGAACTTCCTTCCGATGTGGATATATATATATCAACAGATCAATCAAAAGAAATTAAGGAAATGGTACGGGAACTTGAGAACAATATTTTCTCAGGTTTGGTTTTAGTTGTGTTAGTACTCTTTGTTGCTCTTGGAGTTCGAAATGCGTTGTTTGTTGCTGTGGCTATCCCGCTAAGTATGTTAATCTCTTTCCTTATTCTTCAGGCAATAGGCGTTACACTAAATTTTGTAGTTCTTTTTGCTTTGATATTAGCTCTAGGTATGCTAGTGGATAATGCTATTGTCATTATCGAGAATATCTATAAATTTCTTGAAGATGGGCATGGTTTATTGGAAGCTGCAAAATTGGGAACAGCGGAAGTTGCCTGGCCTGTTACTACCTCAACCATGACTACCGTAGCAGGATTTTCACCATTATTGTTTTGGCCCGGACTAGTGGGTGAATTCATGTTATATATTCCTTTAGTATTAATTGTTACTTTAATATCCTCATTATTTGTAGCAATGATCATCAACCCGGTGTTTGCTTCAAAATTTATGCGGTTAGAACATTATACAGGTGAACAAAAAACTCTGTTCCAAAAGATTATGCTTCCAATCAATAAAATAACTCATTTATTCCTTGATGTTTTTCTTCCTAAAACATTGGATGTCTACAAGAAAATTTTAACTGCGGCACTAGGTCCCGTTCGTGCACCTGAACAAAAAGTACATAAAAGAAACTGGTTAGGTTTTGGTGCTATATTATTATTCTTCATTGTAACAGGAAACATTTCTTCAGTACTCCCTGCGGGGCTCTCTATTTTTATAAATTTTATTCTTGGAATGGGAATAGTAGTTCTATTTACCAATAGTAAATTAAAAGTTCTCTGGGGAACTTTTCTAATGCTATTTTTTATATCGCAGGTTTATTTTCTTTTTGGTCACGGTATAGAATTCTTTCCTGAAACCCAACCGCCAAGAATTTATGTTTCCCTGGAAAGTCCTAGCGGAACAAACATAAAAATGTCTGATGAAATAGTTAAAAGTATTGAAGAAAAAATTGAACAATTGC
>JAZGGS010000069.1:0-2497 GCA_036480595.1 Ignavibacteriaceae bacterium | reverse complement strand
CTCCTTAGAGAAAAAAATCCATATAATTTCGTTAGAGGTCGGATACTCACCTGAATTATTCATGAAATTCAGGAAATAATGTCAACCTGAATCCCGACCTACGTCAGCAATTTTTTAGGGGTTATTCATTTGACTTTTTACATATCATTAATTGCAAATTTATTTATCGTAGTCTCAAAGAACAAATTTATCTGTGATGATCCATTAGTTATTACCTCGATATTCTGTAGGATAAGCCAGATGTTTTCAAAATCGTATTTGATCATGGTTTTAAGTAACAGATTTTTTTATAAATATAGGCAAATGAAATATGACGGTATAATTAATTATATATTCTAAACAAAATATGTATCACACGTTTCATTATTATAAGATAAGCAGTAATATGTTTGATATAAAAGACCTAATAGAATAATTGAAATAATTTGTAAAAATTGATTATACTGTGTGCAGCTTATAAAAAGAGGTAATAACCGCCATATATCATTTGACTAATACCTTCCGCTTTCGTAATATGTCTATGACATTTATTATGCAGGAGGTATTGTGATGAGCGCTACTAATGCAAGCTTTGAGTTTAGTGGTCCGGCCGGAACTCTATCAATAAAGCCGGATGATAATACGGCCAGAAAAATGGCTATGCTTATAGAAGGTAAATGCTTTGGATTAGGGCCAAGTAAAGCCGCCGAAAAATATGGTTATACCAAACAAAGGTATTTTCAAATTTTACATGATTATAAAAAAGGGGGCATTCAGGCTTTGATTGATAAAAAAAGCGGTCCCAAAACCAACTACAGAAGAACAGATTTAATAGAAAACCTGGTCATACGATACCGATTTCTTGATCCTGATTCTTCGGCAGCGGTAATAGCCCAAAAGCTAAAACAAGATGGTTATAAAGTCAGCACAAGAAGCGTTGAAAGAACCATTACAAAATATGCCTTACAAAAAAAAACTATATTCCTGTAATCCCAAAAAAGATAAAAAAGAAATAGAAGTTTTTGTCACGAAACGAAAAAAATTAAAAAGGGCAATAGATGCAACCGATGTTGAAAGGGGTATCAGAGAAATATTAGCCCGAAAAGTATCCGGTACTTTACTCGGTATCTCCTTATTAATCCCGGAACACCTTCGTTTAGGAACCTGGGATTTGCTAAAAACATGGACTGCTGATTCAGGAGGTATAAAAACGCGTTTAGCCATGCAGATGGTACACGAAGCAGCATTATGTGTAACCGGAATAAGAGAGTCACGCTCATTAAATCATCAGGGTTTTGAAATAGCAAACGGTCTGCCTTTCATTGCATCTGACCAGGAGATTCATGATCTGTTAGACCTTCACACCATTGAAGAAGCTAAGGCCATTCAGATTAGCCTGGCCTTACTCCGCCAAAGTTTAGGGCACTATAAGGGTAATCTTTTGGCATTTGACCCACACCGAATTCCAACCTATTCCAGACGTATTATGGTTAAAAAGAAGAGCCATCCCAGGGAATCATCAAAACCTGTTCTGCAAACCTTTTTCTGTGTCGACGCCCAAACCGGTCAACCGCTCTCATTTATTTTAGGTTCATCCGGAAAAACAGCAGCAAAATCTTCAATCGAACTAATGCAGATGTTAGATCGTATTTTACCATCGAAGGATCATGTCGATTTATTAGCTGACACCGAACATGAAAGCCAGCTTTTATTAGACTATATTATTGACAGCAATAAATACGAAATCCTAATGCCGGCCAGCCGTAGAAAAAAAGTAGTGGAACTTATACAAACGCTTCCATATGAACGACATTGGCCGGGTTATGCTACGGCTGAAACAGACTATAAATACGAGCAGAGTAAAAACAGTTTCCGGTTAATTGGTCAACGTAGTGGAGAGAAAGATTATGAATATAAACCTTTTCTTGCCACAGGTAACAGTCCTCCTGTGGAGTTAATTACGGAAAAATTTCCTGAACGGTGGACGATTGAGGAGTTTTTCAATTTCGAAGGAGCCATAGGGTGGAATAGGGCTTCAACGTTAAACTTGAATATCCGATATGGTAAAATGACCTTGGCGTTAATTGCACAGGCTGTGACACACCAGTTAAAGAAAAAACTATCTGTTCCATATAAAAACTGGACAGCTGATCATCTTGCAAATTCTGTTTTTCGTGGAATTGATGGCGATTTAAGAGTAAAAGATGACACAATTATTGTTACTTTGTATAATGCCCCAGAATCAATAAATTTAAAAAAACATTATGAAAATCTACCTGAAAAATTAGAGGGAGAAGGAATTGATCCCAGAGTGCCTTGGTTGTTTAATTACAAGGTAGATTTCAGGTTTAAATAGCAAAAAGTCAAATGAATAACCCCTAAAAAATTGCTGATTTATCGGGATGACACTACCTTAATCTAAAGAAGGAGTTTTGTATGAAAATGTTAAAAACTCTCTTTTTCATTCTATGCTTTGCTTTACCGCTCATAGCTCAGGACTATATGCCATCGAATTCAA
>JAZGGS010000068.1:0-2165 GCA_036480595.1 Ignavibacteriaceae bacterium | reverse complement strand
TTTAGTTGACAATATCTTATGGCACAACGAAGTATGTAGCCCTAATAACTGGAACAGACCTCTTTATCTAGTATCGGTATATTCCCTATATTCTTTACACTTTTTATATAAAAATATTTTAAGTGATGAAGTCGCAATAAACATGCCATTAATATGTACATTTACAAGCTTTCATTTTCTAC
Source organism: Ignavibacteriaceae bacterium (assembly GCA_036480595.1). Taxonomy (GTDB): domain Bacteria; phylum Bacteroidota; class Ignavibacteria; order Ignavibacteriales; family Ignavibacteriaceae; genus JAZGGS01. The sequence goes on along the minus strand of JAZGGS010000068.1, from coordinate 1,983 downwards.
AAATCAGGCTTGTCATACCATAATTAACCCTCTTCTTCAGAATCACCGTTACCCTATGAATATTTATAACTTAAACCACATATTGCATCACAAAATTGAAGCCGCAAGTCCGGTTGGTAGTTTAAGGGATTAAGATTATTAAAAAATACGTAACCACTGCCCCAAAATAGCATCCAATCATTTTAACAATAGAAACATTTTCTCCTCTATAAAATTTGTGCAGCAAAACAAATTTAACCAAACAACCAAAAAGAAGTTAATCCTTGTTTAAATATACGACACTGTGCTCAAAATAACTATCATGTCCGCCGTCCGGTTTATCCAAAAACCATCTTTTTGGTCATACTTTCTTCAAAAACAAAAGAAAATACCACACAATTAAACATAACATGGAAAATTTTGCCTGATCATTTAATTGTTTGCACTTTGCAAATAGACAAAATGCTACAAAACAATAAAAAAATATGATTAAAGTTGTAAGGGATTTTTAGATTTAACCGATAAGTATCTAAAGAACTTAAGTCTTTTGCTGTTTTTTACTCAACGAAGTGCAAAATTCACGAGGATTAAATTACCCTTGGACACATAAATGGCAGCTATTTTGCGTAAAATTAGTTCTTATAAAAGTAAATATACCCAAATTGAATCCTGTTCACCTGTAAAAATTAGGACTTAAAAATGTTTGTTCTTTGATATTTTATTTTTCTACACAAACTTTCTTTCTTACAAAACAAAAAAATTTCAAGAGCATCTTTATTTTCTTACACATGAAAAAGCCATTTGGCCCGGCTGAAAAGTTTACATTAGTAAAATTAAATCCTTAAAATTTAATAAATAGAAAGGAGTGGTAATTCAAATGCCCAAAGTTCTAGTAGTTGACGATTCCGCCGTAATGAGAAAGATAATTAAAAAAAATATAGCAGATTCCGGTATGGTCGTTAGCGATTACATCGATGCAGGAGACGGCAAACAGGCACTGGATGCAGTATCTAAGAATGATATTGATTTAATATTGTGCGATTGGAACATGCCTAACATGTCAGGAATAGAATTTGTCAAGACACTAAGATCCCTAAACCTTCCGAAGAAGATACCAGTTATAATGATTACTACAGAAGGCTCAGACGCTAAAGTAAATGAGGCAAAGGAATCAGGTGCCGATGGTTATCTTACCAAGCCATTTACACCAGACCAGATACGTGATACCCTCGGAAACTATATTCTTGTTAGCTAAATTATTAATTAAACGACAATAAAATAAAGGAGGAATCAATGGCAACCGCACTTTATGAAAATATTACTGAAGACATCATCAATTCTACAAAAGAAATATTTTCAACAATGATACCAATGGAAATAAAAACCGAAGCTTCATTTTATCAAAATGAAGCTATGATATCTACTGACGTCATGTCCCTGGTCAGCTTTACGGGAGAACATTCTGGCATAGTTGCCATTTTTTGTTCCAAGGAGATTGCACTTAAGATCACCTCAAGCATGTTGGGAATGGAAATTACTGAATTTAACCAAGACACAAAAGACGCCATCGGAGAAGTAACAAACATGATAGCAGGTTCTTTAAAGAATAGGGTTAGCGATACATTTGGAGCAATGCATCTCTCCGTCCCGATTGTCATAGCAGGTGCTGACCTCACAATATCATCCAGTAGTGGAGATTCTGTGAAAATTAGTCCATCTGTTACATGTAATAGTCAAAATTCATGGCTGATGACACCTTTTTCATCAAACGGACAGAATTTTAACATCGGCCTGATTGTAAAAAAAGAATGATTAATTCCAGCATGCAAAATTGTTTGATGCTAATAAAGAAATATTCAAATTTTAAAGACATCCTGTAGAAAAATGACCAAAAAATTAAAAACAAACATATGCCCTCCAAGCGTTAAGGAGCTAATACAATATACAATAAATAAATTAAACGCCGATTGTTCAAATCTCATCGGCAGAAACTTTGGCATTGCA
>JAZGGS010000067.1:0-3589 GCA_036480595.1 Ignavibacteriaceae bacterium | reverse complement strand
AACCTGGAGGTCTTCGGTTATAAGATTGGTAGAATCGTTTGCGTCTATTTTTCCTGTAACAAGGTAGGGACCCATAGAAAGAGTAAGCTCTGCAACACGGTTGTAAACACGCGGAAAGATAACCGCTTCAAAAGTTCCTGTAAGATCTTCAAGCGAAAGGAACTTCATTATTTCGCCCTGTTTTGTTTTTATTCTTTTCGAAGTCATATACCATCCAATCATCTTTACTCTTTTTCCTTTGTTGCGCAACATATTTTTTGCAAGTACAACCTCCGGTTTATCTATCCACTCTTTAAAAAAGTAAAGAGGATGGCGCGTAACCATATAACTGAATGCTTCATATTCTTCTTTGCATATTCCTGCAAGTGAATAGTTCTCGTTGGTTTTTACTTCTTCTTCAAGTTTAAACGTTTCACTTGTAAAAAGATCGTTGTAACTCTCCTCAATAATTTTTCTGCGGTGAAGATAAACATCCAAAAGCCGCATAAGTGTTGGGCGTGTTTGCCGGAAGCATCCCATTGCACCGCATTTTATAATTATTGCTGTTTCCTCGTATGCAAGTTTTGTGCGCACAAGAAAATCTGCAAGCGAAATGTATTTACTGTTTTGTTTTCTTTCTTCAATTATTCTATCGATTGCATTATAAGAAAGATTTTTAATTGCCTTCAAACCAATACGTATTGCTCTTCCTTTTCCAACATAATCTTTTTCGCTTTCATTAATAGATGGAAGCTCTATCTTCAAGCCCAAACGTTTTGCTTCCTGCACATAAACTGCAGCAGAATAAAATCCACCGCCGTTGTTCAGCACACTTGCCATAAACTCAGCAGGATAATGCGCTTTAAGAAACGCAACCTGGTAAGAAAGCAAAGCAAACGATGCACTGTGCGCTTTGCAAAAAGAATAACCCGCAAACGATTCAATCTGCCGCCACAGTTCTTTTGCATGGTAATCGGTTAATCCCTTTTTTTTTGCAGAAGAAAAAAATTTATCAACTATCCTTTGCATTGCTTTATGCGATCGCATCTTTCCGCTCATTGCTCTGCGCAGAAGATCGGCTTCCTCCAAACTTAACCCTGCAATGTGATGAGCAACTTTAATTACATCTTCCTGGTAGATCATTACCCCGTAAGTTTCACCGAGATAAATTTCCATTTCGGGTACAAGATATTTTCTGCGCGAGGGATCTTTGTGGCGTGCAATAAATTCCTGCATCATTCCGCTCTCTGCAACACCGGGACGGATTACGGAACTGGCTGCCGTCAGCATTTCAAAAGTTTCAACATCAAGCCGGCGAAGGAGTGAACGCATCCCCGGCGACTCGATATAAAAACAGCCGATGGTTTTTCCTGTGCGTATAAGTTCCTTTGTTACAGGATCGTTAAAGAGCATATCAAAATCGAAAATATCAAAGTTGATATTGCCAGTGTTTTTAGGAATAGGCGGATAAAGCTTGTGAATCCGCACCTCGTCCCGCCACTCTACCGGAACATGGTAGTTTAGTAAATTATTTGTTTTTTCGCTGTTTTCAAACATATTATAGTGAACATTTGCACACTATAATATAGAATTTTAAAGTTTAAATGCAAGGGGTGGATTAGGAGTTTATTCAGAGTCACCCGATTAAAATCGGGTGTTAATATTAAGCTAACACCCAACTTTAGTTGGGTGTTAATAAGTACAATATTCTAACTGCTGTCTTCTGACTCCTTAATTCTTCTTCCTACTATTGTCTTTAAATAAAGATATATTTTATTATAGGTAAGAAATTTATTAACTAATGCGGAATGGGAAAATGCAGACGGACGATGTAATAATCTGGATTTGCCAATATTGTGGTGAGGAAAATGAACTCTGGATTGATCTTACAATAGAGGAGAAGCAGGACTTTATTGAAGATTGTGAAACTTGCTGCCGCCCGAACCGCTTAATAATCACACACGACAAAGAGGATAAAGAAAAGGTAATTGTTGATTCGCGGTTAACTGATGAATGAACTTAAGGTTTGTATAAAAACAGGATAAGCAGGATCAAAATGTGGAATGCGATTCTATTGTAGGTCAATAATTATTAACATCCCGCCGTGTGAAAGGAGGAGGACGAACCTTTCATTAGGGCACGGTTTATAGATGAATAATTCTTCCGGGTATCTTCCTACTTATCCTAAAATATTAGCACTAACAAAAAAAATATAAGGAGCAAAAAATATCCTATACTCAATATCCAGGGGGGACATAATGAGTAAAGAAAATCGATCAATTTATTTAACTTTACCAAAGCTTGCTATGAAAAAAGTTTATTATTTGTATTTATTAATTTTTACAAAAAACAAATCTCATTACATCAAACTCTAATCCATAATCATTCTCAGGAATGATGAACTTTCATCATCATCATTATCTTTATTCTGCTCAGGTTCCTTCTTTTCCATTTTTTGCTTCGCCCAGCTATAACGTGATGCTTCTGCAGCAAAGCTGTTTTCAGCTATTTCATCTTCTTCAGCATTTTCAAGCTGTGTATCGGGGCTTTGCACACGAATAATTGTAGGAACTTCCAGGTCCTGTTTATCAACACTATCATTATCCATAAAATTAAAACCTCCTCTAAAGCTAAGCTGCTCGCCGGTTTTCTTCAACTCTGATTTATGAGCGTGAGCTATAAACGTTTTCCGTCCGCTATCGAACCCGGTTGCAATAACTGTATAGGAAACGTAATCGTTCATTTCCTCTTTACGAACACAGCCAAAAATAACATTTGCCTCATCGCCTGCAGCTTCAAATATTACATTATTGCCTTCATTAATTTCCTGCATAGTTAGATTACTTGAACCGGTTACATTCAGCAGCACACTTTTAGCACCTTTAATATTAATACCTTCGAGCAGAGGACTTGATATTGCTTTCTGTGCTGCTTCAATTGCACGGTTCTCGCCGCTGGCAATTCCGCAACCCATCAATGCTTCGCCGCTCTGGTTCATTACGGCTCGTACATCAGCAAAGTCTACATTAATTAAACCTTCAACTGTAATTATATCAGCTATTCCTCGCGTGGCTTCGTATAATACTTCGTTCGGCTTATCGAACGCAGCAAAAGCATTAACGCTACCATCTAAAACGCTTAATAGTCTTTCGTTAGGAATTATAATCAGACTATCGACATGCTGCCTTAAATCCTGAATACCCTGTTCGGCATTCATCATTCTTAGTTTACCTTCCCACCTAAAAGGTTTTGTAACAATGCCAACTACCAGTGCACCAATACTTTGTGCAACTGATGCGATTATCGGGGCGCCGCCTGTTCCTGTACCGCCGCCCATTCCTGCGGTAACGAACACCATATCGCTACCGGAAAGCAAATCGGCAAGTTTCTCGCGGTCTTCTTCTACAGCTTTTCTGCCAATGTTAGGATCTGCGCCGGCACCAAGCCCTCGCGTAATTGAAGTTCCGCACTGTAGTTTGTGCGTTGCCTTGCTGCTTTCCAACACCTGTGCATCGGTGTTAACAGCAACATATTCAACTCCATCCAGCCCTCTGGATATCATACTATCAATAGCATTACAGCCGCCGCCGCCAACTCCTACAACTTTAAG
>JAZGGS010000066.1:0-4391 GCA_036480595.1 Ignavibacteriaceae bacterium | reverse complement strand
AAAACATACGGCGAAACTGATAAACAACTTTTCGATGTGATTGCTTTTCCAATTTCTCGCGCAATCGAAAGAAAAATTGTTGAAGAAGAAAAAGAGGAAATGATAAAGCAGCTAAAGGAATTGAACCGATCTAAAGACCGGCTGTTCTCATTAATTTCGCACGACCTTAAAAGTCCTTTTAATTCGCTGCTTGGTTTTGCAAATATCCTAACTGATGAATACGATACGCTTACCCAGCTGGAGATTAAAGAATATCTTAACGTGATAAATGAATCATCTAAAACTCTTTTTGGTATGACGACTAATCTTCTTCATTATTCAAGTTTACAGCTTGGTAAATATGAATGCAGACCACGATTACAGGATCTTTCTTCAGAAGTTAATTCTGTTTTAATATACCTGAAAGATAGCATCGATAAAAAGGATCTACTATTTAAAAATGAAATTGAACCGGAAACTTTTGCCTTTGTTGATAAAGATATGCTTAACCTGATTTTTACAAATCTCATAACAAACTGCATAAAATATTCACACAAAGGTGAAATGATTAAAATTTCAGCAGAAATTGTAATAATCAAAGAAGAAGGTGTTAGTAAAGTCCGCATTACTATTTGTGATGAAGGTATAGGTATTAGTGATGAGAATTTGAAGAAGATAAATAATAACGAAAAGTTTTCTACGCCGGGTACTAACAAAGAATATGGAACCGGCTTGGGTTTATTGTTAGTAAAAGAAACTGTAGCAATAAATAATGGATCTCTTCAAATTAAAAGTGAAACCGGCAAAGGCACAGCAATCTTTATTACACTTCCGGCAAGGGAAAAATAAACCTGGCTGCAGAATAAAATAGGGGCGATATCTAAATATCAAATATTTATCCAATAATTTATCCCCCCTTTCTGTATCGTGGCGAAGTTTTCTAAGGTGTAATCTTTTAATAAAGCCGGTAATTATTACGTGAAAATCCTTCATTTTGATGTGCAGGAAATTCATGAAAAAAATACCTCTTCTCTATAAGAATTACATAATCATACAATTCCATTCAATTTTAACTTATTATTCCTACCTTTTGAAAATCGAATAAGGTTAAGAATCTTCACAATAATTAAAAAAAATAGAGTAAAACTTAATACAAATCCTTTAGGACCAAGATCCTGAGATAAGTTGCTAAAATATTTGCATTCTTATAATAATTATTAAAAGAGCAAAAAAAAATGGCATTGAATATGAAAGTAATCATTTTGGTGGTATAAATCTTTTTAATAATGGAGTTAAAAAAATGGAAATAGCAAAAATTGCATTTCTAGAGACCTATGCACTTGAAGAAAATGCTGGAATAATGGGAGCAATACTTGTAACCGATGGCGATACAAAACCGCTCGAGTTTAGAGTAACAGCTCCAATAAAACCCACGAGTTTTCAGAAAACTCTATATGGGGATGTTCTGCTCGAACATGTACTGGTTGAGCTCATTTCGGTTCCTTTGCTTAATGCAATTAATGAGCAGGTTGATCTTATTGTTGTAAAAGATCCTTTCTTCCTGGGAGCAAATAATAAGCAGGGAATTAGAGTTGTACGCGTTTATAACGAAGAAGACGGACAATCCAGAGCCAGCTCTAAACCGGAAGCCCTTGCTTTTTCAGCTAATGGTTCAGGAAAAACTTTTGTAGAAACATCTAAAAAGTTTGAAGCAGAACTTGCTGCAATAAAAGAACAAATAAACAAACTTGCTGAGAACCGGAATTTACTGGAACCCTTTGAACGGTTAAAACTTGCCTGCGAACAGGTTCACCAGCAAAAGTCTATTGAATAAAATTAATGTTAAGATCTGTTAGGAAGAAACTTGCTCATTCAATTTCTCATATAGAAGGCGCTGAAGATTTTTTTTTCAGCAGCTGGTTACGTACGCCGCAGGATGAGCAGATTGAGCTAGGAGCACTTAGTTCTTCTTTACAGGATACTTCCCACCTCGAACGAGACATTCCTCCTCCCGATAACAGAGAAGCGCTTATTGGTTTAGAATTAAGCGAAGTCTTACCCGAAATAAAAGGCTATAACTTTTCGAAAATCAAAAGTAATGCAGTCTTTTTTGTGATGCACACTGTATCAGCGAAAGCAATTATGATAAGCGAGATTGAACCAAAGCCGGGTGGTTACACAGCAAAAATGATTGAATTTTTAATACCCGGAGCAGCTATTAGGGATATTAGAATAAAGTTCTATACTTATGAACCGGTTGAATATAAGATGCTGGTAGATCATCCAACTCCGGTAAGCTATAAGTTTACTGCAGATCTTCCTGAAGTAACCGATCACCTTTCCGAAATGGTGCCTGAAGTTTATAATATCGATCTGCTTGAAGTAGAAGAACTTGAGGACTCGGTTAGTACTGTTGATATTTATAACATTGATATATCATCAATTAAAAAGGGTAAGAATAAAAAGATAGCGATTCAAAAGATTAAGAAACCGAAAAAAGTTTACAAAGTTAAAGTGCCCGGTATGGGTAATTATGCTTCCAACCTTTCTGAAGTTAGAATTAAAATGCTCCATTCGCCAGATATCCTGGAAACTGTTAAGATTAGTTTTCCCGATGCATCTATTTTATCTGAAGAGGTTACTCTTTCAGGCACGCTTCCATATAAATATTATGATGCTTCTGATGAAGAGCTAATTGAAGTTAGCGACTTCCAGGTTAATGAATTAAAGCATCCTAAAACAGTAAAGGATATACTTAAGTTTCTCCTTAAAAATGTTCATAAAGTTGAATGGGAAAAGAGAAAAGATCCTCAGCTTTCGCTAGAAAAGTATGAAGATGCAGGAGCAAAATTTCTTGCAGAACATGATTATGCACTGCTTCAGGATGAACTTGGATTAAATAAAGAAAAAGAAGCCATTGCTGCACTTAAGTTTTTGTTCGAAAGCCGTTACTTTAAATCTATCTTAATTGTCAGTTCACAAGATAAAATAGGAAATCCCGGACATTCTATAAAACATATTGACGGCTTAGATTGGACTAATGAGTTAAGCAGGTTGGCGCCTGAGCTTTCTTATATTAAGGTTTGCGGCAGTGACGATGAAAGAGCAAATTTATGGAAGAAGCCCTCATTAATTTACCTGGTGGATTACGAAACAATTATAAATGATAGTAGTTTGGAAATAGTTGAACCCGGGCGGCTGAACAAGTTTGATTGTATAATACTGGATGAAATGCAGCAGCTTTTGCAGAGAGGTGAAAAAGGCAGCAGGTTATTATCATCCCTTAAATCTAATACTCTTTGGGCGCTTTCAAGTTTAATCGAACCTTCGCTTAAAGGAAAAATAAACAAAAAACTGAATGAGAACATACAGATTGAAAATGCAAAGATAAGAAGTAAAGAGAAAATAGGCGGCAAAGCACCATTATTTATCTGGAAAGAAAACTGGCTGAACCATGATGAAGAACAAGCAAGGGTATACAACGAAACTATAGTTGATTGCCAAAAAGATTTACGAAGAGTTTTGGAATCGGGTAATCCATTCAGGTTCCAGGCAAACATTTATACTTTGCTGCACAGGTTAAAACAGGTTAGCAATTTTGCGCCGGGTAATATTGAAAGTCCTAAAACCGACTTGCTTTGTGAACATGTTTCAATAATAGCAATGAATAAAAAGAAGGTGCTAATTTTATCTCAGTATGACCGGCTTGGTACAAAGAAGATTGAAAAAGTGTTTGAAGAAAAAGGTTTTAATTTTATCGTGGCACCAAACAGTCTTTCAGCCGAAGATATGAATAAGTCGCTAGCGCTTTTTAAAAACAAGAAGGATATTACAGCATTTGTAACTGATGCGAAACTAACCAGGTTAAACTTTAAGGATTATAACATCCCGTATATTATTAAATTCGACCAATGGTGGAATCCCACTTCGGTTTGGGAGGTAGAAGACCTTTTCGATCTTTCTGAAAATCAATCCTTTAAGGAGAAAATAAATGTTTACAGTTACTGTGTACACGATTCAATTGATGAAGGTATAAAGAAATTGCTCTCCGATAAGAATCTTCTAAACAAAAACATTATGGAGATACTTCCGCCAAAAGTTCTTGATGAGTTGGTCTCAGTTGATGAGTGGCTTAACTTTTTTAATATGCCAACCGGTGGAAAGGATGAAAAAGCAGTACCTACAACCGATCAGGTGCTTAGTTTACTTAGAATATCCACATTGAATTACTTAAGAACAATATTATCAAAATTTTTCTTCAAAATTGGTTATACCAATATTGATATAGTTGATGAAGAGGAAACCAGTTCGTTTAATGTTGTGGGTGAAGGGAAAAGAAATAAACGTAAATTTAATTTATATGCAAGGATAATACTTGATGATATTGTTAAAGCAAAAGTTGTTAAGAAAGT
>JAZGGS010000065.1:0-8504 GCA_036480595.1 Ignavibacteriaceae bacterium | reverse complement strand
CTCAGCTTGCTTTAGTTTACTTTTAAATTTTTTTGCTTGTTCAAGTGTACAATTTTCAATTATAACATGCTTACCACTCACCCTGACACGCTTATAGTCTGAATCCATTTCAGTTTTCCAACTCTTAATAAAAAACTCTCCCCATTTATCTGCTGCGTATGAAGATAGTTTAATATAAACGTCGTAAAGTTTCATTTTAGAATGAATCTTGTTCGTCATGTTATCATCCACCCCTAATAGTTTAATCTTTTCAAATTCACTCATTATTATTTTTCCTTTATATTGTTTTATTATTCAGTGTATAAATATATAATTATCTAGGATGATTTTTATATGATAAACAAAATTGGGTGGGAGGTGTTGTTGGGTGTAGGCGCGCCGACGGCTAAAAATTTTCGCCTAAAAAAATTTCCCCCCGGGTGCTACCCCGAGGGAATCTGTGGAAGCAGTCGCTACTTCTGCAAACTGAATCCAACTTTTGAACGGCGGTTACTTCGCCTGTTCTGAGCCGCTTCTAAACCGTTGCGAAAAGATTCCTTTACTTTTTCCTTGACAAAAGCCAGGATATCGTCTTCCACAGGACAGTATAATTGTTTACCTTCTGATTCATAGTCAGTCAAAATGATTCAAGAGATCACTAAAATTAAAGACGACAGATTTATCATCAGTCGGTTTCTTAATTTTGTAATTAAATTAAAAGCATATCCTTCTGACTGTTCACCAAAATGATCACTGGCACACTACTGATAAAGCATCAAAAAGTTTAGCACTTTCTATGAATCATTTATCACATTAAAATATTTATGACCACTACCTGTATTGAACAAAACGACTTTTTCGTCATTCCCAATCCATCCTTCGCTAAGCAACTTTATAAAGGCGGCATAGGCTGCTCCACCTTCAGGAGAAATGAATAATCCCTGCTTTCTTCCAACAGTTTTTATTCCCTCAATCATTTCTTCGTCAGGTACTGCTACCGCTGTACCATTACTTTCCCTCAAAGCATTTAGAATTAAGAAATCCCCTACTGCAGATGGCACTCTTAATCCATCAGCAACAGTAAAAGCATTTTGCCAATGTTCCGCAAATTCTTTTCCCTCATTAAAAGCTTTAACCATTGGTGCACAGCCTGTAGATTGAACCGTAACCATTCGTGGTCTTTTTGAACTTATCCATCCAAGTTTTTCAAGTTCATCAAATGCTTTCCACATTCCAATTAATCCTGTGCCTCCGCCTGTTGGGTAAATTATAACATCCGGTAATTCCCAGTTGAATTGCTCAGCTATTTCGTACCCCATTGTTTTCTTTCCTTCTATGCGATAAGGTTCTTTCAAAGTGGAAAAATCAAATCTGCCATATTTTTTTACATCCTCGGCAGCAGCTTTTCCGCAATCAGTTATTAGACCGTCGACTAGTTTCACCTCGGCTCCAAGAGCTTTACATTCAGCAATAAAAGGTGGTGGGACATTCTTAGGCATATAAACAAATGATTTCATCCCTGCTAAAGCTGCATAAGCACTCATTGCTCCCGCGGCATTTCCTGCAGATGGAATCGAAACTTGTTTAACACCAAGCTCAAATGCTTTTGAAACGGCAACACATAAACCTCTTGCTTTAAATGAGGTTGTTGGATTAACTCCTTCTTCTTTAATATATAAATTCTCAAAACCAATTTCGCTAGACAACCTGTTTGCTCTGAGTAATGGAGTGAAACCTTCACCCATTGATAAAATAAATATGTCACTTTTTATTGGCAGCATTTCTTTATATCGCCAGAGTGTTGGTGGTCTGGAAGGTAAATCAGATTTTTTTAAATGATTTTTGGCGTTGGCAAGGTCATACATAGCTAATAATGGTTTGCTGCACTCAGTACATAAATTCCAAACCTTATCTGCTTCATAATGAGTGTTACAATACCCGCATTGAAGATGAGTAAAAAAATTCATTTATACTCCTGTTTACTGATTCGTATATAATACGATTGATTATAGCAAACTCATAATCGAGAATTATCTTTATAATTAATATCAAACAATGATTATCACAGATTTAAAAATCAGAGATGTTTCAAAAAGTACTCTGTTAACTTTGTAAATAGGTGAAGCCGGGTGTTGCCGCCTTTAATACTATGGTTTTTATTTGGATACAACATCAAATCAAACTGTTTTCCTTTCAGCTGAAAATCTTGAACAATTTGCATCGTATTTTGGTAATGTACATTGTCATCACCGGTTCCGTGAATTATTAATAAGTTACCTTTTAAATTTTCTGCATAAGTAAAAACACTTGATGATTTGTAACCCTCTTGATTATTTTCAAGTAAGCCCAGGTAACGTTCAGTCCATATTGCATCGTAAAGATGAAAATCAGAAACCGGTGCAATTGATACTCCAGTTGAAAAATACTCATTCGCTCTTGTCATTAGCATCAAACAAAGATACCCACCACCACTCCATCCCCAAAATCCTATTCGTCCTGAATCAACATAAGTAAGCGAGGTTAAATACTTTGCTGCTTCAATGTGATCATTAACAGACCAATTGCTTAAATCTCCGTACACAAGATTTTTTAATGATTTCCCCTGTCCCCCTGTTCCACGGTTATCAACACAAAAAACTATATAACCTTTCTCCGTCATCATTTGATGCCAGAGTTGTCTTGTTTCGTACCATTTGTTTATTACTCGCTGCGAACCCGGGCCTCCATAACCGTAAACAATAACCGGATATTTTTGATCCGGATCAAAATCATATGGCTTTATCATATAATAATTAAGTTCAAATCCATCGCTTGTTGTAAATGTTGAAAACTCAGGATAGGTCATATTAATCCCATTAAGGACTTCCAGGTTATTCTCTTTTAATATTCTGATTAAAGTCCCATCAGTTTTCTTCAGCAGAGTTTTGGAAGGATGATTCACACTTGAAAATTCATTAATGAAGTACTTAAGGCCCGGTGAGAAATTGGCAGTGTGCCATCCTGCCTGCTGTGAGATTCGCTCTACATTTCCTCCTGTAAGTTTTGCCCTGTATATATGCTGCTCAAGAGGTGTATCTTTTTTACCGGAAAAATAAATCCATCCATCCGATTCAGAGATTCCTAATACTTCTTTTATTTCCCAACTTCCATCTGTGATCTGATTTATTAGATTTCCCTCATAATTATAGAGGTATGCATGCCTGTATCCATTTCTTTCACTTACCCAAACGATTTTATCTTCATTTTTTAAAAACATAGCTTTTGGTTCATCAACTTCAACCCAACAGGTATCAGCGTCAGTTAGAACAACTACACTGTTACCTGTATTAGAATCTGTCATTAGTAGTTCAAGATAATTTTGTAATCGATTTAAACGTAAAATAGCTATTTGGTCTACCGAGTTAGTCCAGTATATTCGTGGAATATACATATCATCATTACTTGCTGTTTCCATCCAGGTTACATCACTGGTTTCAATATCAATCACTCCAATAATTACAATTGAATTTTCTTCTCCCGTCTTTGGATATTTAAGAGGTGTTACCTTGTTATAAACTTGCATTTCATCAATCATATAAAACTCTTTTACTCTTGTTTGATCAAATCTCCAAAATGCAATCTTCTTCCCATCTGGTGACCAACGCCAACCATCTGCAATGCTAAATTCCTCTTCGTAAACCCAATCAAATTCGCCGTTAAGAATGTTAGTGCTCCCGTCAAATGTTAACTGTTTCTCCTCACCGGTTTTAACGTCTGCAATATAAATGTTATGCTCTCTAACAAAGCCAACCATACTTCCATCGGGTGATAACTTAACATTGCGCAAATTAGGATCATTGTTACCAAGTGAAGTTATTTTTTTTGTTTCTAACTCATATAAGTAGTATGGTGCCTGTCTCGAGTGACGCCAGATTTCTTTTTCAGGTCCTTCAATCAGAAGATACTTCCCATCATTTGTCCAGCTATAATCACTCATCTTAATTGGTTTATTATTATACTTTAAATCAATCCCTGAAAGTAATAGTATTGTATTCCCTGTTTCCACCTCGTATTTATAAATATCAAGAAGTTTAGAAGCTTTATTATTCTCAGTGAATGTGAAGGCAGTTCCATTAGGGAGCCATCGAATGTTTTCTACTTTCTCAGCAACATACATGTTGGATGAAAAAATATCTTCAAGTGTTAATTCTCTCTTAACTTGAGCGTTTAGAAGAAACGATATCAGAAGAATACATTGAATTACTGAGAATATAGTTGATTTGTACATAGTTGGAATTCCCTTGATTTATAAAAGATTATACTAATCGGGCCATAGCAGCGCTATCTCATCTTTCAATCCGAGATATTCCCATCGCATTAAAGCAATTGGTACATTTCCGTTTAGCATCAAATAGTTATGAAGTTCTTTCAGATCAAAATTATCTCCCAATAAAATTTTAGCATCCGATATTAAATTCATTATCTGAATTTTACCGATTTGATAGGTTATTGCTTGTCCCGGATTATATGCAAAGAAGCCAGCTTCCTGAATCCCGGTTTGTAAATCCATTGGGACTGTGGAGGCTAAGTACTTTCCCGCATCACTTATTGTATAGTTTCCAAGAGCCAGATTAATATCAACATCAACGCGCAACGCTCGTAACCTCATAAAACTATAAATTATTTCCCTTGTCTTTGGTGATTCATCAAACAAACCATATTGCAATAGCAGCTCTTCTACGTAAAAAGCTATACCTTCGATTGAACCAGAATCAAAAAATCTTCTGCGGATGGGATTTGTATTTGCCCAAGATAAAACAAGTTGAAGATAATGTCCTGGAATTCCTTCGTGTATGATTATTGGTCGTGGGTCTTTTGCAGTTGCTAAACTGAAAAACCCCAAGTTTGGAGATGGTTCTCTGATGTACCTCACAGCATCCTCATCTAACCTTGTTTCAGAAGTGAGATCATCATTTACACCCATATGAGACAGTGGGGCAAAGTGTGCGGGTCTCTTAACAAATTTATAATGCTTAACCCATTCTGGAATAGTTAAAATATCTTTTTCTTCAAGAAAGTTTCGTATAGCTTGTTCACCTAATCGCTCAGCAATAATTTGTTCTTCTGCAGATGAAAACAATTCTAGTTCCGCTTCATATCTATTTCTTTTATTTTCATAAATTCCAAAGGCGACTGAACGCTCCCATTCTTGTTTACCCATAAATAATAGTTCTTCCGGTGTGTAAGGAATAAGGGCAACGTTTTTAAGATAATACTCATATCCCTTCCTACCAATGCTAAATGATTTTTGCATCGTTGGTAGCTCCATTTTGATCCATTCAATATAATCTTCAAGGGCCATTACTGAAAGTTCGACTGCAGAATTAAGCTTTGCATTTAATTCTAGCGGGAAAAGTTCATTTAAGGCATCTCTCATTTCATAAAATTTTCTCTTTATATCATTTAGATTACGAAGAGCAATTTCAGCAAATGGAGCAACAGCTTCTGTTAAGTTTACTTTTGCATTTTCAATAGTATATGGAATAGAATTTAAACGCAGAATAATATTTTCTGCCCTTATTTTATCCATTTGTGAATGAATAAGTAACAGTTCGAAAACAGCACCGATTGTTTGATCTACATAAAAATCCGGATTGCGATTTGGGAGCTTTAATACATTAAGTTCCCAGTTCACTCTTTCAATTGCGGAGTGCAGCAACAAATAATCAACGCTGTCAGTCACACTCCAGTTTTCTTGTGGCAGGTTCTTCAGCTTTTGACTGAATTTAATATATTTAGCTCGATAAATATCTAATGTTTCCGGTGAATAATCAGGTGCCCACTTATTCGATCTCTCAACTCTTAGTATATCATCACCCGAACAAGGCTGAGTATTTTTTCTCCACTCAAAAAATTCTTGTGCAAGATTTTGAATATTAATATTACTCTGTGGATAACTTATACATACTGTTATTACTACCAAAACTAATGTGTACCACATTTTTAATTACCCTTTTTAAAAAAGAAAGTGTGCTTTATTAAAATATAATAAAAAGAAAGGTGTTAGGTACGGTTTATCAAATATCAATCTAAAATGAGCAGCAGATGAATGATTAGTCGGTAATTTTTCATACAATGAATTTAAGTGATAAAAGTAAGGGGGGACACCTCATGCCAATCTTCTTTCTATTTCCTTAGAAGTTTTCGTTATGGATAGTCCACCAAGAGCAGTGCAACATAATTCGGATGGAAGACTATCCCCTACCTTATTCATTGTGTCAATTACTTCGTCTAGTGGTATTACAGTTTCAAAGTTCGATAAAGACATATTTGCACAGCAGAGAGCATTGCTTGCCGCCATAACATTCTTACCAAGACAAGGAACTTCCACCCTATTTGCTACCGGATCACAGATTAATCCAAGCATATTTTGTATTGCCATAGATGCTGCAGATGTAGCCTGCTCTGCCTTTCCATTCATTATAGAGATAAGTGCAGCGGCGGTCATACCTGAAGCAGAACCACCTTCTGCCTGGCAACCGCCAACTTCAGCAGCAAATGTTGAATGCGCTGCTATAAAAATACCGATCAATCCAGCTGCAAGCATAGCTTTTGTAATATCATCATCGGAAAGATTCATTTCCTTTCCAACTGCAACACAGGTTCCCGGTAATGTAGCACAAGCACCTGCTGTTGGTGCAGCAACGATTTTACCCATAGAGCTTTTTATTTCCATCATAGCTGTTACATAGGGGATAATAGTATTCAATAATCCGCCATTTAAAAGTTTATTCTGTTTCTCCGTCTCTATAAATTTACCTGATTGATATCCAAGAATTCGGTCTTCATACTCAGTGCCTGCTAATCCTTGGCTAATGGAATACTTTATTACCTGAACAACCGTATTCATTTTCTCAAAAACTTCCTGTTCGGTAATATTACCACGCTGTGATTCATAATATTGTGCAAGTTCCCACAATGACCAATTTTTTTCTCTGTTGAATTCGTTCATTTCTTTACAGGTAATGAAGGGTACACTTGTATTTTTAGTTGAAAGAATAGGAAGAACAGGGTTAATTTCTTTAATATCTATTACATTCTCCTTAGCTAAAATTTTTACTTTTAGTGATTCATTTAAAAAATTCTGTGATTTAATCTCCACAATTTCAAATCCATTTCCTTTGTGGAATAAAATCTCATCAGCCGATAGTCTGTTTAATATTTCATCTAGAAGTTTTTCACCATTTTTTTTTGTGTAAATAATTGTTTCAAAATAGTCTCCCTTCATTAAAATAGGCAGCCCATCAAGTTCAATAATTTTTATCATCCCCCCACCCGTTGAAATAGCAATTATCTGATGTTGATTATTTTTATTGGCTAATGTTAACTTGTATGTGTTTGGATGAATTGCACCAATCTGATGAATCTTGACCTCTAATTTGATACCAGCATCAACTAATGCGGATTCGGAGTTTATTAGTCTTTCATCATCAGCATTCATACCAAGCAAACCACCAAATAGCCCCATAT
The DNA here is from genome assembly GCA_036480595.1 of Ignavibacteriaceae bacterium. Lineage (GTDB taxonomy): Bacteria > Bacteroidota > Ignavibacteria > Ignavibacteriales > Ignavibacteriaceae > JAZGGS01. The sequence goes on along the minus strand of JAZGGS010000065.1, from coordinate 1,016 downwards.
CCGAGCCCTGATTTTTATGTGTAGTAGCCAGGGAACCATTTTTATCAAACTCAACTAGTACTTCCTGTATATTATTCTTCATTAGATCTCTCGCAATTCTCCCAATCCTTAACGCAGCAGCACAATGTGAGCTTGATGGACCGCGCATTATCGGTCCAATTACATCATTTAGAACGCTAGGAGGAATAGATTTCACTTTATTCATAAAACTTTCTTTGGTTATTTCTAAAATTTAAAATGAATAATGTCTAACTAATAATCTAATTTATCACACATCAGCAAACTACATAATTTATAGTTTAGCTAAATATCTCTCATAGGAATTTATCCTGAAATTTTACTCGATCAACTTTAGTTTCTTAATCAATACTAATGAAGAATTTTAGGAAACAAAGCTGGCCGGCAGACTTTTTAATCCAAATCTTGTAAAGCTATAGGTAACATAATTTAATTTTTTTTTCGCTGAAGAAATACTGCATGTTAGGTAAACTATAAAAAAGTAATCATCGAACATTAAAATGGATCATAAGATATAAGCTGCTGCTGATTTATCATTAGTCGGTATCTTGACATTGTAACTAAATTAAACTCAAATTTTTCTGAATGTTCACCAAAATGATCACTGGCAAACTACTGATAATGCATCAGTTGTTTAATGAGGAATTTTTTACTAATTCAAAACGATTTAATTCATTTATGACCAACTGGGTAAAAGCTTAGGATAGGTAGTAAGAAAAAGTGAAAACAAAAACCCCTGCTTAAAAATTCAAAGTAGGGGTTGAAGAGTTACGTCACGTAATTTGGTTTACTTCAACAGTATCATCTTCTTAGTTTCAACAAAATCTCCTGCACGCCTCGGCGCGTAAACTTGGAGTTGGTAGAAGTAGATTCCACTTGGTAAGCTTGTTGCTCCGCCTGTGGCGGAAAACTCAACCTCATAACTTCCTGCTGGTTTTTCCTCGTTAACAAGCGTTACAACTTCTCTTCCTAAAACATCGTAAACCTTCAAAATCGTA
>JAZGGS010000064.1:0-2291 GCA_036480595.1 Ignavibacteriaceae bacterium | reverse complement strand
TTCTCATCCGGCCAGGCAGGCCCCCACCATCCACCGGCTGGAATAGTTTTTAAGATATTCCCCAGCTTATCATAAATTCTAAACATACTATTCACGCAGACTATTATATGATCAGGTCCGGCAGCTCTTGCCGGATCAGGTGGAATAAAATTAGTCATGGGAATTCCTTCAAAACTGTTGAGGAGGACAGTATGATTACCATTACTCATTTGATTTTCTGATACAGGAGAATCATTAACATAATAATATTCAGGAAGTAAAGATTCATCCCAATTATGATTCATATCTCCATTTTCATCTTCACTCCCATAAATTGGAGGATTAATCTTGAACTCTACACCAAATAGAGGAAAATCATCTGTAAAATTATCTGTGGTTTGCATTGCTCCCCCGGTTACACTGCCAACCGAAGGTCCTTGATACCATACTGAATCTAGCTGTGCAAGTGAGTGGGATGAAAAAAGAATAATTAGAATTGAAACAGAGAAGAATCTTATAACATTCATTATAACCTCTAATAAATTATATTCAGACAACGACATAAGATAAAAAAAATCCCTCAAAGATATACTTTGAGGGATTTTCTAAGTTGCGAATTATTGTTAAATAATATTACTTCAGCAGTACCATTTTTCTTATTTCCTGGAAACTTCCTCCATTTATTCCATTAGCTTTTAATTCATAAAAATAGATACCGCTGCTAAGCTTAATACCGTTTGTATTTGAAGAGTTCCATACTATGGAATGAGTACCTGCACTTATCTGCTCATTTAATAATGTTGCAACCTCCTGACCCAGCATATTATAAACAACAAGCTTAACATCTGAATTAACAGGTAATGAAAACCGGATTGTTGTTGTTGGATTGAATGGATTCGGATAGTTCTGCTGCAATGCAAATTCTTCCGGAACTAAATAGGGATCTGTTTCTACATTAGTGACAATATATGGTTCAATGTACTTTGCTATAGTTCCGTTATCACCAACAGCGTACCCGCAAATCCAATCATTATCGCCGGCAGGCACTACTTTCATTTTAATATGCTGTAAAACATTTGTCTGACTATAATCTATTGAGAAACTATCGCCGTGGTTGTTAGATTTGTATACTTCACTTCCGGATACAAAATACCAAATGCCCGGTGTACCTTTAATAGCTGTACCGCTAAAAGTTGTACCAGGTAATTGATTCGGTGAAACTGTCCATGTTGTACCTCCATCTGATGTGCGATCAGTTCCATCACCACTGGCAATTCCGGTTTGCTCATCTGTAAATGCTACAGCAATGCTGTTTGTAAATGAAGTTTGAGATGATATCCAGGTACTACCGCCGTTGGCTGTACTGTAAACACGTCCATTGTCTGTTCCAAACCATCCGTGTTGATCACCAACCCAATCCATTGAATTACTCCAACCCGTTTCAGATCCATTTTGAGTTAATGAAGAAGCTGAGGACCAATTAATCCCGGCATCCGAAGTTTGCAGTAAAATCCATTCACCATTAACAGGATCGCCCATTGCAAATCCATAATCTTCATCAAACATATGTATCGCATTTAAAAACGCGCCCGGACTAGTATCCTCATAAACTGTACTCCAGCTTATCCCGAATGATACTGTCCTACGAATGCGGGTTACACCGGGTGAATTGACAATAACTAACGCTTTTTGATTATCAATTGCGGCAATGCTGTAAACATCTCCTCCTAAGGAGCTTGAAGTTACAGTCCAGGTCACACCTCCATCGGTTGTTTTAAGTACTTTACCTCCTTTTGTTCCAGCCCAGGCAAGTAAAGTATCAACAATATCAACACAAAGTACAGTCGAATCAGCACCTGAAGTTTGCAGTCTCCATATTGGAGATGGCGCGGATATAATTGAAAATGTACCATCACTCAGATCAAAAACAGCAGGATCATTTTTATCTGATGCTTTTACTAAACAATCGTTAGATATTGTGTTAGGAATAATCCAATCGTATTGCCATACGTTTTCAATCTCATCGCCAAGTTCAGTGGATTTAATTTTCTTTTTTGGATGAATAACAGGTAATGTTGATTTAAAAGCATTCTCTGAAATCAAAATCCATGTAGTTCCTCCATCAGTTGAATATTCCAATTTAACTGTATCAACAAAAATCTTTTCCCAGGTAACCGGGTAAGATGTACCTACAAATAATTCTTCTCCACCATTTGGCTGCAGCACGGTAGTTGTGGGCTCAGTAGCTAAAATGGTAACCGTTCTTCTGTGTACCGGTGTTCCGTTTGGTCCTTCACCTGATATTGTTACAG
>JAZGGS010000063.1:0-2294 GCA_036480595.1 Ignavibacteriaceae bacterium | reverse complement strand
TTCATTTATGGTATCCTTTAACAATGCTTCATTATCAATAACATTTATTCCCCCCTCGGTAGTAAGTTCCTGCCTTTTTTCAGGGACTATTGTGGCAAGTTCCGGTCCTACATCACATGCAATTTTTATGATTTCTTCCGTTGCTGCCATTTCAAAATCGAGTTTTGTTGTTACAAGTTCTCTTAGCAGTCTAACATCTCTTTCGGTTATGTGTCTCCTGTCTTCACGCAGGTGAAAAACTATTCCATCAACCCCGGCTTGCTCTGCAATTAATGCACAGGTAACCGGATCAGGTTGCTCCTCTCCCCTTGCATTCCTTAACGTTGCTACGTGATCTATGTTTAAAGTGAATTTCATTTTTTCCTCAGAACATTTTACTTAAAATATTAAAAAGTGAATCAAATCCCACACCATAATCCTCTACACGAAAACGAATTGTACAAAAAAGATCAATTAAAATCATTATACCCATATGAACAAATACTCCGTAAAGAAACGAACTAGTTCTTAAAGCAAGAATACCAAGAGCAATTCCACCGATTATTGCACTAAAAGTTTCAAGCGCAGGTTTACCGTTATGCAAAATTACAAACGGCAGCATTTGCATCAGCACTGCATAATATCCAAACTTCTCCTTTAAGCCAAAGAGCATGAAGCCGCGCCAGATAAACTCCCACGCAAACATATAGATTAGCATACCCGATTCATAAATTAAAAACTCTCCCCAGTTACTTCTTGCAGAAAGCAGGTGCGGGTACTTTGCAACAAATCCAGGTGAGGATGATACAAACCATACAAACGGAAGCATCACAATCAAAAATATTAAAGTGAAACGGAGACCGGTTTTGTAATCACCAAAAGTTAAACCGTAATCTATAAGCTTTTCCTTAAGAATAAATTTTATAACAACAACCGATAAAAGAAAATAAGTGAAGAAGTCACCGATGAACCAGTAGAGATATTCGATAAGGAAAATATCGGGCAAGTTTTGATATGTTGGGAAGAAATTAACTCTGAAAAATCTTCTTGAAGTGAAATACCAGGAAACCGTTTGAAGCACAGCAACAGCAAGAAAGATGATTATAACCTTCCTGTTCATGTTCCGGATAATCTCGATGAGACGTTTAACTTCCTGCTTAATATTTACTCTTTCCTTCTTCATCACTAATTGGAATTTTATATTCAGATTAACTTATTAAATATATCATCTTATATTGAGATATCACAAATATGTTGTTAAAACAGATTAAAATTAAAGATTTGATTAGTTGACAAAAGTTAACAATAACATTATATTAGCACTCGCTATTTTAGAGTGCTAACAAAATACATTAATATAATAGGAGAGAACTATGAGTAAAATAAACCTTAATCCGCTTGCAGACAGGGTTGTTATTCAACCTAAGGAAGCTGAAGAAAAGACTTCCGGCGGAATTATTTTACCCGATACTGTAAAAGAAAAACCAGTTGAAGGTACCATTGTTGCTGCAGGACCCGGAAAAGTTGCTGATAGCGGCGAACTAGTCAAAATGACTGTTAAAGTTGGTGACAAAGTGTTGTACGGAAAATACAGCGGCACCGATGTAACACTTGGCGGCGAGGAATATTTGATAATGCGTGAGAGTGATATCTTCGCAGTCATTCCTCAATAATTGAATTTAAATTGATAATAAAATAAAGGTAATTAGTATGGCTAAATTAATTGAGTATGACAGCGAAGCCCGCACCGGTTTAAAAAGAGGTGTTGATAAACTAGCTAACGCTGTTAAAGTTACCCTTGGACCAAAGGGTAGAAATGTTATTCTAGAAAAAAAATTCGGTGCACCAACTATAACTAAAGATGGTGTTACTGTTGCAAAAGAAATTGAACTTGAAGAACCGGTTGAAAACATGGGGGCCCAGATGGTGCGCGAAGTTGCTTCTAAAACAAGTGACGTTGCAGGCGACGGTACAACTACTGCTACTGTGCTTGCACAGGCAATTTACCGGGAAGGTTTAAAGAACGTAACTGCGGGCGCCAACCCAATGGATCTTAAACGCGGAATAGATGTTGCAGTTAGCAAAATTGTTGATTATTTAAAATCCGTCAGCAAAGATGTTGAAGGCAGAAATGAAATTGCACAAGTAGGTTCTATTTCTGCAAATAATGATAGTTCAATCGGTGAGTTGATTGCTGATGCGATGGAAAAAGTTGGTAAAGATGGCGTTATTACTGTTGAAGAAGCAAAAGGTACCGATACTTCTTTAGATGTTGTTGAAGGTATGCAGTTCGACCGCGGTTATCTTTCACCTTA
>JAZGGS010000062.1:0-3509 GCA_036480595.1 Ignavibacteriaceae bacterium | reverse complement strand
GATAAAACCGTATGAATCCTCTAATATGCAATTTGCAATTAAAACTGGGGGGAGCTTGTCGAATTTTGGCTCAACAAATTGTGCTTGTAAAGAAGATGAACAGAAAGTGCACAGAATGAAAAATTTAATTTTTCCGGATAAGAAGTATTTATTTTTCATAGGATTATTCTATGAGAATTAAGAATAAACTTACTTCATCACTAAAAATGAGGAAATTATTTTATATAAGCAAAGATTGGTTAATGATTGGCAAGTAATTGAGGTGTCCCTAAACTTCCTTACTCAACCTCTCAATAACATCCAGAGATTTTATCCCTTCGGCTTCTGCACTAAAGTTAGTGATGATTCTGTGACGGAGAACAGGAAGCATTGCATTTTTTATATCATCAATTTCGGGTGTGTATCTTCCCTGAATAACCGCTGTGGTTTTTGCAGCGAGTGTCATATACTGCGATGCACGAGGTCCTGCTCCCCAGGTTATCCAGTCTTTAATAAATTGCGGTGAGTTTCCGTTTGAAGGTCGGGTCATATTTGAAACTCTAACTGCAAATTCAATTACATTTTCTGCAACTGGAACTTTTCTTACCAGTTGCTGGAAATTAATAATCTCTTCAGCTGTTAAAACTTTTTTGAGATCTGCTTTGTACTGGCTGGTAGTAGTTTCAACAATTTTAATCTCTTCTTTAAAAGAAGGATAATCTAACCAGAGATTGAACATAAACCTGTCTAGCTGTGCTTCAGGTAAAGGATAAGTTCCTTCCTGCTCAATAGGGTTTTGTGTTGCAAGTACAAAAAATGGTTCGGGCAGTTGATAAGTTGTCCCTGCAGCGGTTACCTTATGTTCCTGCATTGCCTCCAGAAGAGCCGCCTGTGTTTTTGGAGGCGTACGGTTTATTTCATCTGCAAGAATAATATTTGCAAAGATTGGTCCTGAAATAAATTTAAAATCTCTTTTCTTGGTTAGCTGGTCTTCTTCAATAATTTCAGTTCCGGTAATATCGCTGGGCATTAAATCGGGTGTAAATTGTATACGGCTAAATTGTAGATTCATAACCTCGGCAACGGTTTTTATAAGGAGGGTTTTTGCCAATCCCGGCACGCCAACCAATAAACAATGCCCTCTTGCAAGCAAGGAGATGAGAAGCTGGTCTATTATCTCTTCCTGCCCAACAATAACTTTGGCAATTTCAGTTTTAACTTCTTTAATTTTCCCGGAAAGCTGGTCGACTAATTCAATATCCTGCTTGCCGGTTTGGTTATTTTTCAAACTCAATTCCCTTTTGTTGATGTGATACTAAATTCTTACTTCCCAATAGATAGATTCTTTCAGCTTTTCAATCCACTGATCATATTCTTCCTGTTTCTTCATCTCATCTGCCAGCCGTTTTATTTCGGAATAATCTTCTTCAATACTTGCAGGATGCTGTGGTACGCGCGATTCAAGGTACACAATATGATAGCCATAAGTGCCCGGCGCATATTGCAATCTTCTTGGAAAACTGATCTCTCCTTGCTTTAACTTGGAAACTACATCCAACAAATGCTTATCCAACTGGTTTAAATAATAAGTCCCAAGGTCACCGCCAAACACAGCAGTCTCTTTATCCTCGCTGTATTTTTTTGCAAAGGCTTTAAAATCACCGCCACCGTTAACAACACTGTCTCTTAAGTCGGAAAGATATTGAATAGTTTCCAGGTCAGCATCTTCATCGGCTTTTATTTTTATTAATATATGCTTTGTGTGGATCGATTCGCCCCTGCGTTCTATCAGTTGAATGACATGAAATCCAACGGGAGATTCAACCACACCGGAAAGTTCGCCTTCTTCCAAAGCAAATGCAGCTGCTTCAAACTCCGGATAGAAAACACCTCTTTGCACAAATCCTAAATCACCACCCTGCACAGCACTGCCCGGATCTTCAGAATACTGTTTTGCCAGCGAACCAAAATCTGCACCACCTTTAATAGAATCTAATAAAGATTGAGCTAATTCTTTCGCTTTGTTTTTAATCCTGTCGGTAGCTTTTGGATTCCTGAAGATGTGATAAATTTTCAATTTTTCAGGAATCATTCCCAAACTGTCTTTATATGTTTCGAAAAATTCTTCAATCTCTCTGCGGCTGGCTTCCATAAATGCAAAGTTCTTTTCACGCAATCGTTGAACCATTAAGTTTTTCCGTACATCATCCCTCAGTTCACGTTTTATTTGCTTAATGCTCATTCCGTACATCTCTTCAATTTTAGCTAAAGAACCGTACTGCTGCTTAAAAACCTGTATCTGGTATTCTATCTGCTGAGTAATTTCTTCTTCCGTCACTTCAATCGTATCAAGTTCTGCCTGTGCATAAACAAGTTTTTCATCAATCATCGATATTAAGATCTGTTCTTTTAATCCCTGTGAGTTTGGATCAATCCCTCTCTGGCTCGCAAATAATGAAGCTTGAAAATCAAGCTCGCTCTGTAGAATAATTTCGTTATCAACTACTGCAACAACTCTATCAAGAACTTCCTGCGAAAAAATTATCGTAGTTAAAAATATTACAAACAGGATTATTTTAATATTCATCAATTATCTAATATTTTATTTCTATATCGCTTTTGGAATAAAGCTCATCTATATAATTATCTAATAACTGCTTCTTTTTATCAGCAATAAATCTCTCTTCCACAGATTCCTTAATAATATCAAAAGGAGGAATGGTGCCTTTTTTAAAATTATTTAACACCTGCGCAACCGTATGATATCCAGCATCATCCGAAATAACAATGCTAATTTCCGGTGGGCGTAACCCGTTAACAATCCTTGCAAGCTTTTGCGGGTAAATATCCTGCTCACTTAAAATAATCCCGTCTGAAACACTTAGAAGAGTTGCATCATCGGAATGTTGCGATAGTGCTTCATCCCAACCGCTGCTAAGTAGCAGGAACCTAAACTGCACAGCATTATTTTGATTGCTAAAAGTAGCAATATTCAATTTAAATGAATTGCTCCTGAAATTGAATTCCCTTTTGTTAAGAGTGTAATATTCCTCAACTTCCCGTGGTTGATAATCTAGAGTTACATTAGAAGAAAAATTTTTAAGCAGAATTGAGCCGGCTAATTCCTTTTTTGATTTCTCAAGAATATTCTTAAAATCTCTTTTATTAAGAATGCCCTCGCTAATAGCTTCCTGGTAGAGAAGCTCTTTTAAAATCCAGTTTCTTATTACTTCGGCTTTAAAGTTATCATCCACATTTGCAGAATCTAAAATCTCCAGTAAATCGTTCCCGGATAAATAAGAATCATTTACCCGGGCAACGTAATCTGTTTTATCTGAACTCTCCTGGCATCCCGCAATCAGCGCTGCAGTAAGGAGAGTAGTTAATACTATTTTAATTCTACTTAAATGCTTTTTCCAGTTCATCATAAAATATAACTGGATTGTATCTATTGTTTAAACCATTAATATATTCTTCTTCAAGCCGTTTGCTTTCCATTTCCTGGTACTCACCGGATACTTCAGCTTTTG
>JAZGGS010000061.1:0-4254 GCA_036480595.1 Ignavibacteriaceae bacterium | reverse complement strand
ATAAACCAGCAGGCAGTTGTGCAAAACGAAAAGCGGCAAAGATATGATAACCAGCCGTATGGTCATACAAACTATGTTATTGATAAACTTATCTATCCTGAAAATCATCCTTATAACTGGCAGACTATTGGTGAACTTGAAGATCTTAAGAACGCAACTTTATCTGACATACATGAATTTTATAGAACATGGTACGGCCCTAACAACGCAACTCTTGTTATAGCCGGCGACTTTGATAAAGAAGAGACAAAAAAGCTGGTTGAAAAATATTTTGGAGAACTTACCGCAGAAAAGAAAGTGACAAATCTTAATCCTATGCCGGTAATTATAGAAGAAACTAAAAGAGCATACCACGAAGATAATTTTGCCTCATCCCCTGAATTAAATATGGTCTTTCCAACAGTTGAGCAATTTACAAAAGATGCTTATGCACTAGATCTCTTTAGCGAATTATTTTCTGAAGGTAAAAAAGCTCCGCTTTATAAAGTGATTGTAGAAGAGAAGAAACTTGCACCTTCGGTTTCAGGATACCAGGCAAGTGATGAGATTGCCGGTGTTTTCAGGATTCGTATAAGAACTTTCCCGGATAAAAATTTATCGGATGTTGAAGATGCAATTACTGAAGTATTTAAAAGGTTTGAAGAAGATGGGTTTACTGAAAAGGATCTCGATAGAGTTAAAGCAAAAATTGAAACTAATTTTTATAATGGAATTTCAAGCATCCTTGGCAAATCATTCCAGCTTGCTTATTACAACGAATTTGCCGGGTCACCAAATTATATTACAAAAGATTTGCAGCATACTCTTGATGTTACAAAAGAAGATGTGCTAAGAGTTTATGAAAAATATATTAAAAATAAACCTTACGTGCTTACCAGTTTTGTCCCGAAAGGAAAACCTGAGCTGCTAGCACATGATTCTGAAAAGTATGCTGTTGTTGAAGAAAAAATTGAAGAGCAGGATGCAATTGGATTGCAGAAGGGAGAACAGGTTGCAGGTGAACAGGTAAAAGTAGAGAGGATAGAATCTAGTTTTGATAGAACGATTGAGCCGCCATTGGGACCCGATCCTCTTTTATCAATTCCAACTGTTTGGAGTGATGAACTTGCAAACGGGATTAATGTTTACGGTATTGAACATAATGAACTTCCGCTTGTAAACTTTTCTTTAACAATTAAGGGCGGCATGCTTTGCGATGATATAAATAAAATTGGTGTTGCCAACCTGATGACTGATATTATGATGCAGGGTACCAAAAACAAAACTCCGATTGAACTTGAAGAAGCAATTGACGAACTTGGTGCCAGCATAACAATGTATACTATGAAAGAAGCAATTGTTATACAGGCAAACTGTCTATCATCAAAGTTTAACGAAACATATAACCTGGTTGAAGAGATTCTGTTTGAGCCAAGGTGGGATGAAACTGAATTTGAAAGAGTTAAGAATGAAACTATCGAAGCAATAAACAGGAACAATGCTAATCCTACGGTTGTTGCATCAAATGTGTTTACTAAAATTGTATATGGTGAAGAAAACATCCTTGGTAACAGCACATTTGGGACTGTGAGCTCAGTTGAATCTATAACCGTTGATGAGCTTAAAGACTTTTATGCGGAGAACTATTCTCCCGATGTTACTTCCATAGCTATTGTGGGCGATATAAATGAAAAGGATGCCTTTGCAGCATTTAAATCCCTTGAGTTAAGATGGGAAAGGAAAGAAGTAGAATTTAAGGATTACCCTTTTCCGCCTGTAGCTGAAACACCCGCACTCTATTTTGTCGATTTCCCGGATGCAAAACAATCGGTTATTAAGATTGGAAATTTAAGTCTTGCTTACACTGATGAAAATTATTACCCAGCCCAGGTAATGAACTATAAACTTGGCGGGAATTTTAACAGTTATGTAAATATGATCCTTCGTGAAGAAAAGGGATTCACTTATGGTGCAAGGACTTCGTTTAGTGGCACACTTTACCCGGGATTATTTTCTGCTTCTTCCAGTGTAAGATCTAATGCCACTTTTGAATCTGCACAGATTTTTATCGAGCAGATGAATAAATACCGCGAAGGAATTCGTGACGATGATTTAGAATTTACAAAAAATGCATTGATAAAATCGAATGCTCGCAGGTTTGAAACTCTTGGTGCATTAAGAGGAATGTTAAACAATATTGCCACCTACAATCTTTCTTTCGATTATGTAAAGAAGCATGAAGAGATTGTAAGAAACATGACATTGGAAGAGCATAAGGAGCTTGCAAATGAATATATCGATCCGAACGTGATGACTTATGTTATTGTTGGTGATGCAAAAACACAACTAGAACAGCTTAAAGATCTTGGTGTTGGCAAACCGATACTGGTTGACAGGGAGGGCAACCCGGCCAACTAATTTAGTTGTAATTATTTTTTTTACGGGCTGTTCATCTCATTTTTTGAACAGCCCTTTTTTTATTTTTTATGCTGAATTTTATTGATAATCAATATATATCTGGTTAATTTGAAATTGCTTCTTTCGAGCATGTATTATCTTTTTTATTAAGGCATCGTATGAAAGAGTTTTTCAGTGTAAAAGAAGTTGCAAAACTTCTAAATTTAAGCACATCGGCGGTTTTATATCATATTAAATCTGCTCATCTACAGGCACAGCAGGTTGGCAGAGTTTATGTTATTTCTAAAGAAGATTTTGGCGACTTCTTAAAAAAACACAGGAAGCCGAAAAAGAAAGGTTCCAGGTCTCGGCAGACACAGCTTAATTTTTAATTATCATTCCCCGCAAAACTTAAGAATCTCTTCTTTATATTCCATCAGTTTATTGTTGCTCATTACTGCAATTTCTTTAATGCTATAGCAGTAAGCAAACACATTTGGGATTACTAAATTTTCGCTCTTGCTGAAAAAATTATCTATTGCATCAACCATATCATCCAACGAAAGTTCATCAGACTTACTATCTTCTAATAATTTATTTACATCATTTCTGCATCCAAGATGTTCAACTTCGGGGAATCTCTCATTTACAGTTCCGTATCTTTCCAGCATTCCGCCAAAGTATTTATATTTTGTATCACTGAATGCCACACCCGGATTTTCCATTGACAACCATGTATAACCGTTCTCCGTTCCTTTTGTATAACGTCCTGGTTAGGCAAAAAGAGTAAAAGTAATAAGTAAGATTACACTGATTAAATAATTACTCATCTTTTCCTTCATCAAAAGGTGTTACCAATAGTTCAAAATGCTTTAGCAGACTCTCCACATCGTTCTTTATCCACTCTTCATCTTTTTCCGTAAGTTCAATATCAACTACATTCAAAATATCATAACGTATTTGCAGTGTAATTGTGTTTCCTTTAACAAACAGGTTAGTGTTTCTTGTAACGGTTGTTCTTTGAACTGTGCCAAGCACGTTTGTGTAAAAACTTTTGTTTTCAAAGATGGGACTCTTACTTACAATATTTGTCAGGTATTCTGTGTCAACGTCTTTTTCCACCTCGTAAATGGCAGTGCAATAGGTTACCATCTCTTTTAAACCGCCGCTTAGTACAACTTTCTTTTTCATTTTCTTTCTCTAAATTATTTATACATCAAAATTGCTCATATATCTTTCAAAATTCAAACCTGAAATGTGAAACTGAAATATTAACGGTATATTTACAAAACAATAAAACGGAATGGTTATGGGCTCACATCTTCTAAGCAAATCTTCTTTTATAAAAGGTCTTCAGTGTGAAAAGCATCTTTACCTTTACAAGTATCACTACAAAGAAATGGATGAATTTTCAGAGATGCAGAAGGCAATATTTAATAGGGGAACAAATGTTGGAATACTTGCACAGGATTTATTTCCGGATGGGGAAGTTGCAACAACCGGGGAACCACCCAACTATACAAATGGATTGAAAAAAACCGGCGAACTGATAAGCATAAAAACCAAGGCAATTTATGAAGCTGCATTTCAGTTTAATGAGGTGCTTGTTATAAATGATATTATTGTGAGAGATGGAAGTAAATGGAACGCTTACGAAGTAAAAAGTTCAACTTCAATTTCCGAAACTTATTTAAATGATGCAGCACTGCAATATTATATTCTTTCTAATTCAGGAATTGAGATTAATGATTTTTCTATCATCCACATTAATAACCAATACACAAGACAGGGTGAGCTGGATATAAATGAATTGTTTACAATCGAATCGGTGCTGGAATATATTTTACCAATGCAGGATTCAATTAAAGAAAATGTTGA
>JAZGGS010000060.1:0-2186 GCA_036480595.1 Ignavibacteriaceae bacterium | reverse complement strand
ATTGAGTAAACAGCATGAGTAAACTGGCATCAACATTATTTAAATACCGTAGCTATACACCAATTCCGTTCCTGCTTGTTATGGTAATATTCCAGGAAGCTACTCCTGCAAGCTTAATAACAGGATTTTCTGTTTCCATCGTTGGAGAGCTGATCAGGTTTTGGGGTGTTAGTTGGACAGGAAGCGAAACACGAACCACAAGCGAAGTCGGTGGTTCAAACCTAATTATTAGCGGTCCGTTTGCATACGTTAGAAATCCGCTTTACATAGGTAATGTTCTAATTTACCTTGGGCTCGGCATTATGTCTTTTGCTCTTTTTCCTTACCTGCAGATTGTTGCGCTGCTCTTTTTTGTTTTTCAATATCATTTTATTGTTAAGGAAGAAGAAAGTTATTTGCATAAAACATATGGCAGTTTTTATGTAGACTTTGTTAAAAACGTACCGCGCTTTATGCCAAGGTTAACGCCTTACAAAAATCCGGAGTTAGCACAACCTGCCTTTAAACCTAAGAAAGGTCTCCGTTCTGAAAAAAGAACATTACAAGCACTAATTTTAATTTCTGCTATTATCATAATTCTTTGGATTAATAATAACAAAATTGTTTAATGACAGATAAGAACAAAAAAAATGTTTTGCTAATTGCCGGAGAAGCTTCGGGAGATTTAATAGGCGCTTCGCTTATTAAAGAGTTGAAAATAACAGATCCGACTCTGATGTTCTATGGCATTGGCGGAGATAAAATGCGGACTGAAGGAATGGAAGTCTCCTATCATATTAACCAGATGGCTTTTTTAGGATTCGTAGAAGTTATTAAGCACCTTCCGTTTATTAAAAAAGTACAGAAGAAATTAATTGAACTGGTAAAAAGCAAAAACATAAAGAATGTTGTACTTATTGATTACCCGGGGTTTAACCTTAGCATTGCAAAAAAACTGAAAGCACTGGGTGTTAAAATTATTTATTATGTATCGCCGCAGCTTTGGGCGTGGGGTTCGGGCAGGGTTAAAAAGGTGAGAGAACTGGTAGATAAAATGCTTGTTGTTTTTCCTTTTGAAGAAAAGATGTATAAGGATAATAATGTAAATGTTCAGTTTGTCGGTCATCCTCTTGTTGAGCGAATAAATAACCATGAATTTTTATTATACGAAGATCTTTATTCAAAATTTCAACTCGATAAAGAAAAAAATATTTTATTAGTTATGCCGGGAAGCAGGAAGAACGAAATAATAAAAATATTTCCGCAAACTATTAAAGCTGCCGGCAGAATCTCTTCTGAGTTTAATATGCAAATTGTTGTTTCATGCTCTTCAAATTTAAGCGAGGAACTTTTTACAAGTTGTTCTGATGTTGTCGATTTCAAATTAATAAAAGGATTCACTTACGATTTGATGAAACATGCTAAGTTTGGAATTATCAAATCCGGAACTTCCACTCTTGAAGCTGGTTACTTTGCTTTACCAATGCTTATAGTTTACAAAACAAATTATCTAACATACCTGGTAGTAAAAAAACTTATTAAAGTAGATTCCATCGGGATGGTAAACATATTGCTCGAAGAAAAAATAATACCTGAATTAATACAGCACAGGCTAACTGAAAACTTGGTTTATGAGGAGAGTAAAAAAATTCTTTCCAATTCATCTGAATATGAAAAAATAAAAACAAAACTAAGTGAAGTAAAAAATAAACTTGCCGGTAAAACAGCATCGGTAAGCGCTGCCAAATCAATCTATAAAATTATAAATGAATCTTAAAAAAGCACAACAAGATACATTAAGATTTGCCAGCCAGTTTTTTTTAGCCCAGGGAGTAACTGCCCTTTGTAAAAGCTTAAAGATAACAGTGCAAAACAGAGGAACAATAGAAAACCTTAAAAGTGAAAAACAAAATTTTGTGCTGGCTTTTTGGCATGGAACAATGCTTTTGCCATGGTATTTGCATGGAAATCCTTCCTTTGCTGCATTAACAAGTAAAAGCAAAGATGGTGATTTGCTTTCGAGGATTCTTAAAAAGTGGAACTATGAAGTTGTAAGAGGTTCCAGCAGTGTTGGAGGTGAAGTGGCTTTAGGTATAATGATAGATTATGCAAGAAATGATTATTCAATAGCAATTACTCCTGATGGTCCCCGTGGACCAAGGCATAAATTTAAAGCCGGAGCTGTAATTACAGCCAAAAAAGCCAAT
>JAZGGS010000059.1:0-21056 GCA_036480595.1 Ignavibacteriaceae bacterium | reverse complement strand
GCGCCGCTTAAAATCAATCCCACACCCCAAACCCAATCCTGGTTTGCAAGAAATTTAAGATCGATCGCTGAAGGAATTCCTAGCAGGATTCCTAAAGATGCAACAATAACAAGAGCTTTTTTTCTTTTTATCCCGGTATCTATAAGTGTGCGGGTGGAAAGTTCCACCATCGAAATTAATGATGTAAAAGCTGCAAAGAACAAACCGAGGAAGAAGAGTGAAGCAAAGATTGTGTTTATAAGATTGCTTTCAGAAATTTTTGAAAAAAGAAGCGGAAGATAGATAAAAGTTAATCCCGTGTTTGCCGGTCCGCTTTGAGAAACCTGCTGCATTGCATCAACAGAACTTAAAGCGAAGACCGTAGAGAAGATAGTAATTCCTGCCAGAATTGAAATTGTGTTATTCCCGAAACCAATCAGTGCAGCGTTGAGCGAAATATCTTCTCTCTTTTTCATATAAATTGCATAAGTAAGTATAAGTCCCCAACCAGCGCCGGTATCCCATGCATTTTGTGTTAACGCATTAAGCCATACTTTATAATCCAATATTACATTCATATCCGGTGTGAAGAAATATTTAATTCCTTCAAATGCATTTGTTAATGTAATAGCGCGGATGAATAGAAGCAGAAGTATCAACAACAAAGAAGGGACAAGAAACTTTGTAACTTTTTCAACGCCTTTTATAATTCCCCTAGAAATTACAAGGGCAACAAGTATCATTGCAGCAATATGAAAAAGAAGCGGCTGGTAACCTGATGTGAATTCATTCCAGTAAGTTAAATGTTCGGAAGTGTTAAAAAGATTGCCCGAAGCCGCGGAAAAGAAATACCTGATACACCACCCGGTTACAACCGAGTAGTAAAACATTATTGCAGCAGATACAAAAACAATATATGCACCCATCCACCCAAACTTTTTCCCTGCAGTTTTTGCAATGGCTCCAACAGGTCCCATCCTTGCAGATTTTCCAATTGCAAACTCAGCAATTAATAATGGAACAGACCAGATAAGCAGGAAAATTACCCACGGAATAAGAAAAGAACCGCCGCCATTTTGAGCTACAATACGCGAAAAGCGCCAGATGTTCCCGGTACCAACAGCAATACCAATCGAGGCAATTATTAATGCCCATCTAGATGAAAAAAATTCCTGTTGCTTCATTTTTTAACGGCGGTTATTTTATGTTGATACTATTTATCTCTCTGTTCAATTTTTACATTAATCATTATAACATCTTCAACCGGTTTATCACCAGGTCCTGTTTTAACTTTACCAATATCCTCAACTACATTCATCTCGTTAATCACTTTGCCAAAAATTGTATGCTTACCATCCAGCCATGGAGTTGGAACGAGTGTTATAAAAAACTGGCTGCCGTTTGTATTGGGTCCGGCGTTAGCCATGGAAAGGATGCCTGGTGTATCATGTCTTAATTCCGAAACAAATTCGTCTTCAAATTTACCGCCCCATAAGCTTGAGCCGCCGCGTCCTGTACCTGTAGGATCGCCGCCTTGTAACATAAAGTCAGCAATAACACGGTGAAAAATTATTCCGTCGTAAAATCCCTTGTTTGCCAGTCCTACAAAGTTTTCAACTGTCTTTGGAGTTTTATCTGCAAAAAGTTCTATCTCAATCGTTCCCATATTTGTGTTTATTACTGCTACCGTCATTGATTCTGGCATATGTGTTCCCTCTATTGATTTTGTTTGTTCTTCTGTTCTTTCTTTAACAGTATCGGAACTCTGGCATCCAATAAAAGCAAAAGCAAATACCAGGGTTAATACAATGTTTTTCATTTTTCCTCCGTTAAGGTTTAATGGAATTTGTAATTAATAAAATCAAGATAAATAATCCAATTGCAATTCTGTAGTAAACAAAAAGATACGTGGAATGCTTTTTCAGAAACTTAAGAAGAAAATCTATTGCCAGGTAGCCGCTAATTGCAGAAAAGATGGTTGCAACAATTAAGTTTAGTGCCATAGCCGAGTCGAGGTATTCAAGAGAATCAATTAACTGGAATACGCCGCTACCCAAAACTGCAGGTATGCTTAATAAAAAAGAAAACCTTGCAGCCACATCTCTTTTCAATCCAACGAACAAGCCAGCAGTAATTGTGGTGCCTGAACGGGATGAGCCGGGAATTAGTGCTAGCACCTGTGCAATTCCTATAATCACTGAATCTTTAATTGTTATTTCATTTATATCTTTTTTAAACTTTGCAACTTTTTCGGCAACACCTAATAGAATTGCCAATCCTATCAAGCCGCCGACAATCACATAAAGATTTTTAGTATATATACCTTCAATAAAATCTTCGAAAGCCAGACCAACTATAACAACGGGTATTGTTCCTATTATTATTAACCAACCCAGCCTAGAATATTGACTCTGCCGGCTTATTTTTTTTTGCTGGATTAAATTTTCCTTAAGGAAGGTGGTAACGATATGAACAATATCTTTAGCAAAATATATTAATATTGATGCTAAAGTTCCCAACTGAACAATACCAAGAAAACCGGTCCACTGTTCGGGATGTTCATTTGAAATCAGGTTAAGAAGCTTACCTGCAACTGTAACATGCCCTGTGCTACTTATCGGAAGAAATTCAGATAAACCTTGTATAATGCCTAAAAGGATGGCTTCAAAAACACTCAATCAGCTACCCCGAATAAGTAAGATATTCCTAACTTCACTCCTGCTGAAAAGGAATTAAAGTTTACATTTTCATTTAGACCAGTATTTATAATTTTTTCCCCACCGCTATCAGATGGTTCGCCGTTAACATCGTACCTTATATCTACACCAATGTTTGCGTATAAATTTTCGCTTAAGACTGTGTTGCCTTCTGCTCTTACAACAATACCAAACCCGGTTGAGCTGTAATCCACTTCACTCCCATTCCATTTTTTAGATTCTTTTACTGAAACAAACCGCGGACCAGCACCCCCACCAATTTTAAAATTATATCCGTTGCCAACTAATGCATAATAAGCTATAACTGAAGGCAATATTGAATTATAAGTAAGATCATATTGTCCAAGTCCAACATTGTTATTGTAAGAATATATCTGGTATGGAACTTCGAGCCCCAGTTCAAAATTACTGCTGAGGAACTGACCTGCCTCAATTGAAAATATTACGGCTGAACTGAAAGTTCCTACCTCAACATTTGACGTATAGCTTTGGTTAATGTAATCCTGTACAGAGGGAATACTTATAAAGTTAATTCCCATAGTTGCTTTCAATTCTGTTTGAGCATAAGCAAAGCTAACTGAAAACAAAATGAATCCTGCTAATAAAAATTTTTTCATGTTTCTTCCAGATCTGTTTTTACCAATTTGAAAAGATTTATGTGCTGCCTATTTAAAATTATAAATACAATTAAAGCAGTAAAGATGAACAATACGTAAGATACAGCGTGAGTAAGGAAAGCAAATGCTGCACTTATAGTTTCACCAAAACCAAATAATAATACAAGCGTTGATTTTGCCAGCGCATGGTATGAACCAGTTCCACCAGGAGTTGGGATAATAACACCAATAGCACTTATACTCATCAATACCCAACCCATTTCGTAAGTAACCGGCTGCAGCTTATCTAGCCCGATCATTAAAAATCCCAGGTAGGAACTGAGAGCATAAAGTAGTAATATAGCAACGGTGAGGAGTATTGTGAATAAATAATTATTGAATCCTTTAAGACTGGTAAAACCCTGTATCAGCATTTCAAAAATATAACCGATTTTTTCTGCCCACTTTGATGAGAACCTCTCAAACAGTTTTACAATAATTCCGTAAAATCTTTCTTTAAAACGAACTGATAAGTATATTGTAAAAATAATAGCAAGCATAATAAACGCAGATAAATATAAACTTGTTTCCAGCCAGGGGAATATTGAATAGAGACTTTCTCTCCAGATAAAAGCAGAAACAAGCACAGCAAATCCCAACGATACTATATCAATTACCCGTTCAACAATTACGGTACCGAATATTGAAGTACGCGACAATCCTTCCCACTTACCAAGCATAATTGCTCTTGTAACTTCACCTAACTTTGGGGTTACACAATTAACTCCGTAACCAACCATAAGTGCGCCGAAAACATGTTTCATGGAAGCATCGGATTTAACAGAATGCAAAATAACTTTCCAGCGTACTGCTCTTACATAATGACCAGCCATAATAGAAAAGGCAAAAGCCACCATCCAAAAAATTGATGCCCGGGATACATGTGTAAATACATCACCAAGGTTAACATCGTGAAAAGCGATGAACAGGAAGAGTGCTGCCAATCCTATAGAGATTATAAAATTAAACAGTCCCCTTAGAGCAGGAATTTTTTTTGAATTACCTGAGATCAATAACCTTGCTTCCTTCCGGCGGTGTAAATGTAAATTTTGAATCGGGTAGATTTTTATCGACAATATAGTTTGTCAGATCAATCTGCACAAGACCCGCAGCCGGATCATCAATTAATGCCCTGGAAATAAGGTTGTCATCAGTTATCCATAATTTAACCGAGTTAAAATTAAATGTGGAAGTTTGAGGCACAAGCTTCAAAACTGCCTGATCTTCAACCATGTAAGTGCTTAGCTCACACTCTTCAGGATATTCAAAAACAATGCGCTTAATAGATAACAAACCGGCATTCTCCTCATCATAACTGCTTATAATAACTTTGTTCTCTTTTTTATTATAATTCCAGTTTGTTTCACCATCAGACACAATTAGAATATTAGTGAGTTCAAATCTTATCTTATCTTCTTTTTTATAATAAACTTTTCCTATAAGATTAGTTGAGCCGTTAACTGATTGTGTTAAGTTTGCCGAAAGATCGGTTAGTGCATTAAACTTTTCCTGCACCACCTGCAGAAGCTGGGTGGGATCGTTTTGTGCTGTAACCAGTTTGCCGCCGCAAAGAATAATCAACAGAAAAAATACGATGATGTTTGTTCTGTAGATCTTAAATATTCTTTCCATAATAATTTTTTTATAATGATCTGAATACAGTTTCAAGTTGTTCTTCATTTTCCACTAAAACTTTCCGCGCCTTACTTCCGTCGTTAGGTCCAACAATTCCTACTTCTTCAAGCTGATCGACTATCCTGGCAGCCCGCGAATAACCAAGTTTAAGTTTTCTCTGGAGAAGTGATACAGAGCCCTGTTGATGACGTACAATTACTTTAGCTGCTTCTTCGAACATAGGATCTACATCAGCAAACAACCCGGTTGATGATTTCTTTTTCTTATCATAAATAGAAGGAAGAAAATACGGCTTGGAATAAGCCGGCTGCGAATAAATATAATTTGTAATCTTTTCAACTTCTTCATTCGATATAAAAGCATTCTGAATTCGAATTGGTTTCGGTGAGCCGGTGGGCATAAAAAGCATATCACCTTTTCCTAATAACTGCTCAGCTCCATTCATGTCCAGTATTGTCCTGGAATCGATTTTTGTTGCAACCTGGTATGCAATTCTTGAACTGAAGTTTGCTTTTATAACTCCTGTAATAACATTAACTGACGGTCTTTGTGTTGCAAGCACAAGATGAATTCCAACAGCACGCGCTAATTGAGCAAGCCGTGTAATTGGTTCTTCAACTTCCTTGCCGGCTGTTATCATTAAATCTGCAAGCTCATCTATAACCACAACAATATATGGAAGATGATGATGCTTTATAGTTTCAGTATTGTGCGGTCTTGTTGCAGGATCATCTACTTTACGGTTATAATCAACAATATTTCTTACACCGGCTTTTGCCAGTTTATCATATCGCCATTCCATTTCAATTTCTATAGACTTTAATACAAGCACTGCATTCTGCGGAGCGGTTATAATTTCTTCTTCAAGGTCGGGTGAAACTGCGAGGTAATGTCTTCTTAGTTTATTATAAAAAGATAGCTCTATCTTTTTAGGATCCACCATTACAAATTTTACTTCGGAAGGAAGCTTGGTATAAAGCAGACTGCTAATTATCATATTTATGCCAACGCTTTTACCCGAGCCGGTAGAACCTGCGATAAGGAGGTGCGGCATCAGCGCAAGGTCAGCCATATAAACGTCACCGCTAATTGTTTTGCCAAGCGCCAGCGGCAGTTCAGCTTTTGATTCGTAAATTTTGCCCAGCACTGAGCGTGCCTTAACCAGCTCAGCTTCGGCATTTGGTATTTCCACACCAATTGCCCCTTTGCCCGGGATGGGCGCAATAATTCTTATTCCTCTTGCTGCTAATGCAAGTGCTATATCATTTTCAAGCGCGACTATCTTACTGATTTTTACGCCAGGTGCGGGAACAATTTCGTAAAGAGTAACAACAGGACCGGGAGTAACTGAAATATCCTGGATATCAATATCAAACAGTTTTAGTTTTTCTTTTAACAGTTCAGCGTTTTTTGTTAACTCTTCTTCAGCAACTTTAAAATTTTCTTCCGGGGCGGGCTGCAGCATATCCAGCGCAATCATCTTATAATCTATGTTTTCATCCCACGGTTCCGGAAGTTTTTCCTCTTCCTCTCTTTCAAATTCTCTTGCTGGAACCTCCCCGATTTTTTCAAGATCAACTTTTTTTCTTTCTTCACGAATTACTTCATTCAGCTCATCAACCGAATATCCATCATTTTTTCTTATAATTCTTATGTTTGTTTGTGATTGTGCTTCTTCATCCATCAATTCTTCTGCAGTAGTGATTGTTTCTTCCTTTTTATTTTTAACCTTTTTCCTAAGGGTGTGGAGTTTCTTTATTTTATCCAGGTTAGATTCTCCGGCTTCATCATTCCTTTTTATTTTGATTTCGCCACCCGGTGTACCAGAAAAAACAGATTTAAAAAACCCTGCTATTTTTTCAATCTTTATATCGAAAGCAAATATTAAAACAGTAACAAACACAAACAGAATCAAAATTATGCTGCCAATACCACCAAACAAACCTGCTAAAGCTTTCCCAAGATCTTCACCAACATAGCCTCTTAGTTCATAGGAACCACGGAACAAATTATAATTTACTTTAAGCACTCCAAAGAAGGCAGCAAGGATTAATGCCATAAAGATAAAAAAGTTTGATAGATGAATTTTTAACTTGAATGATAATTTCTTAAAAAATGAAAAGCCCCACAGGAAGAGTATAAAAGCGAATGCAATAGAAAAATATCCCAGTGTGCGTTTTACAAAAAAGTAAGCAGTGTGTGCACCGATTATTCCCATCCAGTTATTAGTCTTATCTGACTGATCAGATGATGAAAAAATATTTAAAATATCTACGAAAAAACCACTCATCGAATCTTCATCAGAGCGACTGAACGATACTACGGAGAGGAACACGAAGAGCGACAACACCAAAAGAAAAATGGCAAAGATCGTCTTTTTCTTTTCGGCAGAAATTGTAAAATAAGATTTGCCCTCTGATTTATTCTTCGGTTTTTTAGTTGTCTTTCTTTTAACAGCCATTAATAACTAAGATCTTTTTAAAAAAGTAATTAAACTTTAAGTGATTGTAATACGTTTCCATTAAAGAAAGGAACTGTGTTGGTAACGCTTAATTCACTGCAAATTTTAAGATCATCGTCAAACCCGCGGGAAGCAAGCAATTTACCATGCTCAGTTTCTTTTAGCATTGTTAAAATATTTTCGCCAAAAGAATGATTCAACGCAACTGCACATTTAGCCGAGTCTGATAATTCCACATCATCTTCAATCGACACGAGTTCTTTCACAAGTCTGCCTGCACAAACTGAATCTTCCATGGAAAAAAGATTGTCATTTCCTGCACATAGAATTTCGACATCTTTACCGAGGTTAGCAAGTTGTTTTGCTATAGCATTTAGATTATTAAAGGAGCAAATGAATAGTTTATAGGAAAATTTTGCTTTAACAATTGCTTTTGAGCCATTAGTGGTAAAGTAAACTATAGATTTGTCTTGAATCAATCTGCCTTCATATTCGGCTGGAGAATTACCAAGCGCGAACCCATCTATTTTTTGTGTATTCCTTTCGCCGCCAAGTAAAGTATGTCCGCCAAACATTCCCCCCGAAACTTTAACTGCAAACTCGACTGTGGCTACCGGTATTACTTCCTTTGCACCATTTGAAAGGGCAGTAATAATAGTTGTTGAAGCGCGAAGTACGTCTATAACAACCGTAGTTTTTCCCGTAAAGTAAAGTTCATCTTTATTAACCGGCGAAAACATTATGTTTATTTTCATAGCTTTATATATACGTTTAGCTTTTTACAAAAGGTAACTTAACAACTTTAGCAGCAAATTCTTTTCCCTTGATTGAAAAATTTATTTCGGTTCCGATTTTTTTATAATCGGAATCTATATAACCAAGTGCTATCGGTTTTTCAAGAACCGGGCTGACTGTGCCGCTAGTAATCGATCCGATCTTTTTACCGCCGTTAACAATATCATATCCTTTCCTTGGGAAAAATTTATCATCAGATATCATCGCAACAAGTTTTCTGGTAATTCCGTTCTCTTTAACTTTTTTTAACGATTTACATCCAATAAAATCTTCTTTGTTTAACCTGGTAATCCAACCAAGCCCGGCTTCAATTGTGTTTGTAGTTTCATCAATATCATTGCCGTATAAACAAAAACCCATTTCAAGTCTTAAAGAATCTCTTGCTGCAAGTCCGGCTGGTTGAATATCATATTCTTTCCCGGCTTCGAAAAGTTCATTCCAAACGTGAGCCGCAGTCTCTTCGTCACCGGTAAAATAAAGTTCATAGCCAAGTTCGCCTGTGTAGCCGGTTCGCGATACTATCATCTCTACCCCGGCAACTTTATCAATTTTAAAATTATAATAATCCAGATTGATCTTGTTATCCATTAGCTTCTGCACAACTAATTCTGAATTATGACCTTGAATTGCAAGCAGGGAATAATCATCACTAAGGTTTTTAATATCAACACCAAATTTATTGTTCTCAACCATCCAGTTATAATCTTTTTCGATATTAGCTGCATTAACAACCAGCATATATTTTTTTTCTCCAAGATTATATACAAGCAGGTCATCTACAATTCCTCCGTTGGGGTAACACATTGCAGAATACTGAGCTCCGCCAGGTGTAAGCTGCGACGCATCATTAACCGTAATGTGCTGCACAAAATCTAAAGCGTTATTGCCCTCTATAAATATTTCGCCCATGTGAGAAACATCAAACACTCCAACCGAATCGCGAACTGCTTTATGTTCAGCAATGATGGAAGAATATTGAACGGGCATTTCGAAGCCTGCAAACTCTACAATTTTTGCACCGACTTTTTTATGAAGCTCGTAAAATTTTGTTTTTTTCACACAAAAGGAAATTATTATTTATTATCTAATTTTTTCCAGTCACTTAAAAATTTATCAATTCCAATATCAGTTAAGGGATGATTGAAGAGTTTATTTATAACAGCAAATGGAATGGTGCAAACATCTGCACCCATTAACGCTGCTTCTACAAGATGAAGCGGGTGCCTTATACTTGCCACCAGCACTTCTGTTTGATAATTATAATTGCTGTAAATCTGAACAATCTGTGAAATCAACTCCATACCGCTGGTGCTTATATCGTCTAACCTGCCTACGAAAGGGCTAACATAAGTTGCACCTGCTTTTGCAGCAAGTAGTGCCTGCGAGGCAGAGAAACAAAGCGTAACGTTTGTGTTAATGTCTTCACCCGATAGTGTTTTAACTGCTTTCAATCCTTCTTTAATAAGAGGAATTTTTACTACTATGTTTTTATGAATTTTAGAAAGTTCGCGTGCTTCCTTAAGCATTCCTTCGTAATCAGTTGCAATAACTTCTGCACTTATCGGGCCATTTACTATTTTAATTATTTCATCAAGTAACTCTCTAAAATTTTTCCCTTCTTTGGCTACTAAAGATGGATTTGTTGTAACACCATCTAAAACTCCAAGCGAAGCCGCTTCCTTTATTTCATCAATGTTTGCTGTATCAATAAAAAATTTCATAGTCACTCTCCGAATAAAATTATATTGAATTAGATTTTTTAATAAAACAATTGTGTTAAATCTTTACCGGTTTTAGAAGAGATAAATTTAAACTTACCCGGTTTTATAGATTCTGTCTTTTCAATTTTCAATTTTGCAAAATATTTTATCTGAAGTTTTGTTAACAATTTCACCTTAAAGATAGCAAAAATAGTAATTTTTCCTTCTAGCAGCTTTGCTGCCGTAGAGGGATGACACTTAATAATTAAACTTCTCTCTTTAGAATTTCTTTTAAACTTTTGCAGCCAGAATTCCAGATCGTAAACAAGGTGAGAACCCTTAGTTAACTGACCTGTTCCAAGACAAGCAGGGCAAACCTCTTTTATTGCCTGATCAATATTTTGTCTTATACGCTGCCTGGTAATTTGAATAAGACCAAAATCAGTCATTGGTAAAATAGCAACTTTGGCCCTATCTTTCCTGAATTCCTTTTTTAGTTCATCATAAATTTTTTTACGGTTTTTGTCCTCTTCAAGATCTATAAAATCTGCAACAATTATTCCCCCAATATCTCTCAACCTTAACTGGCAGGCAATTTCACGTGCTGCTTCCAAATCGGTTTTAAGAGAATTCTGCTCTTGCTCTTTACTCCTGGCATATCTTCCACTGTTCACATCAATTACAACCATTGCCTCGGTATGTTCAATTATAATATAGCCGCCGCTAGGCAGATTGACTCTTCTGCCCATAAGTGTCTTAACCTGCTCTTCGATTTTAAACTCGTCAAAGATCCCATCTGAAGATCTGTACGATTCCACCTTTTTAGCAAATTCCGGCTGAACAACATTCAGATAGCTGTTTATCTGTTTATATAATTTTTTAGAATCTATAAATACTTTGGAAACATCAGCATTGAAAAGATCTCTGATAACGCTAACGGTTGTGTTCAAATCCTGGTAAATTATTGAGGGGGGGTCTTCTGTTTTTACTGATGACTCAATTCCGGACCAGGTCTTCACTAGTTGATTTAAATCATCTTTAAGTGCTTCTTCAGATTGCTTTTGAGCAACGGTTCTTATTATAAGCCCATAATTTTCGGGAATGATTCCGCGGGCAATATGTCTTAGTCTTCTTTTCTCACGGTAATCTGTAATTCTTTTAGAAACCCCAATTTTATTATCGAAAGGAAGGAGAACACAAAACCTGCCTGGTAAGGATATTGAAGAAGTTACCCGAACTCCCTTATTAGCAACTGGTTCTTTTGTAATCTGGACAAGTATATCCTGTCCTTTGCGCAGTTTTGGTATGGGTCTGTTATAGCCGTTCCTTCCGTGGGAGGGTGCAGTATTTCTATCCGAGAAAGTGTCTTCATCTTCTTCAATATCTTCAGCTTCTTCCCCAATCATTTCCTGCAGTTGCTGTGTTCTATCTCCAATATCTGAAAAATGAAGAAATGCATCGTGCTTCATTCCAATATCTATAAAAGCAGCCCTGATACCGGGCAGGACGCGAGCCACCCTTCCAAGATAAATATCTCCTACCGTTCTGCGATTTTCAGGATGGTCGACAAAGAAGTCGGCTAAATTTCCATCTTCCGTAATAGCTACGCGCGTTTGGGTAGAAGTGGAATTGATAATAATTTCTTTTACCATATAGGTTAAACTCTCTTAATGAAATAAGATATTTCATTATAAAACTTTTTATACTTACAAAACTTAGATTAAAGATCTGCCCCGCATAAATAAATCGATTCAGGGTGATATCAAATAAAAACATGAATAATGTGTTTAAACTAAATAACATACTATAAGGTCTTGATAAGTATTAAAAAAAAATATTTGAAAAATTCTATTAGTTAATAATCAATAAGGTGATGCTTTATTGTAACACCAGTTTATTTTTTTTGATTTTTATCACCGTCTTTTAACAGTTCTTTTCTGCTTAAAGACAGTTTTCCATTATCTGTTTTAATTAGTTTAACTTCAACCTTGTCGCCGGTTTTAAAGTAATCGGATACTTTTTCAACTCTCTTATTATCAATCTGCGAAATATGCAGTAAGCCCTCTTTACCTGGCAGTATCTCAACAAACGCTCCAAAGTCAACAATTTTTTTAATAACACCGTCATAAATTTCACCAACTTCCGGTGTCGCTGTAAGTTTCTTAATGTATTCTTTACACTTAGTAGCGTTTTCCTTATTTGGTGATGAAATATTAATAGTTCCGTCATCTTCAATAAAAATTTCAACGCCGAATAATCTCTGCATACCCTGGATTGTTTTTCCACCGGGACCGATTACAATACCAATCTGATCGGTATCCACGCTCATCGAAATTAACCTTGGTGCATATTCTGATAAGTGCTCTCGTGCTTTATCTATTGCTTCATTCATCACGTTAAGAATATGCATTCTACCTTCTTTTGCCTGCTGCAGGGCTTTTTCCATAATTTCAAACGAAATACCCTGTATTTTTATATCCATCTGAAATGCAGTTATACCATCGGAAGTACCGGCAACTTTAAAATCCATATCGCCAAGATGATCTTCATTTCCAAGTATATCGGAAAGGATAGCAAATTGTTCTTCTTCTTTTACAAGTCCCATCGCAATACCGGAAACCGGTTTACGAACAGGTACGCCAGCATCCATCATTGCCAGCGACCCGGCACATACTGTTGCCATGGAAGATGAACCGTTAGATTCGAGAATATCCGAAATTATACGAACTGTATAGGGAAACTGACTCTCGTCAGGGAAGACGATTTTCAAAGCTCTTTCTGCAAGGTTTCCGTGTCCAACTTCTCTTCTTCCAACGCCGGTCATTCTTCCAACTTCGCCAACACTAAACGGTGGAAAATTATAGTGAAGCATAAATTTCTTTTTATATTCTTCACGTAAACCGTCTATAATTTGTTCATCGCCTTTAGCCCCAAGCGTAATAGAGGTACAACTCTGGGTTTCCCCTCTTGTAAAAAGCGCAGAACCATGTGTTCTAGGCAGGTTACCAAGTTCAACGGTAATAGGTCTTACCTGGGTGGGAGTTCTTCCATCCAGCCGTATTCCTTCTTCAAGTATCCGCTTGCGCATAAGGTCTTTTTCAATATCATGCAGGATATTTGAAATAGCACTTTCCTGCTCCGGATATTTTTCTGCAAGCGATTCTGTAACTTCTTTTTTAAGCTCACTGTTTTTCCGGGCTCTTTCCTCCTTGACAAGAACGGAGTAAACGATATCTTTAATCTTCTGCTCGCCCAATTGGTAAACATCGTTTTTCAGATCTTCATCAATTTCCTTTTTTTCTACCTCCCATTTAGGTTTGCCTGCTTCTTCTCTAAGCTCTAGCTGGAGCTTAACAATTTTTCTAATTTCAGACTCGGCAAACTTTAAAGCGTCAAGCAGCTCTTCTTCACCCACTTCATTCGATTCACCTTCAACCATCATAATCGAATCTTCAGTTCCGGCAACTATAAGTTCCATATCGCTATTATCTATTTCATCGTGTGATGGATTTACAATAAATTTCCCATCTATTCTTCCAACCCTTACTTCGGCAATAGGACCCTCAAAAGGGATGTCTGAAATAGTTAAAGCAGCAGATGCACCTATTGCACCCAGCACATCGGGATCGTTTTTACCATCGTACGAAAGTACAAATGAAATAATTTGCGTTTCATTTTGAAATTCTTTTGGGAAGAGCGGTCTTATCGGTCTATCTATTAACCTTGCAGTTAGTATTTCTTTTTCGGTAGGTCTTCCTTCTCTTTTAAAGAACCCGCCAGGAATTTTTCCGGCGGCAGAGGTTCTTTCGCGGTATTCAACTTGCAACGGGAAAAATCCCCTATCTTCTTTTGCTTCTTCTGCAGCAACGGCACTAACCAGCACCATTGTATCTCCATAGCGCACCATCACGGCACCGTTTGCCTGTCTTGCATATTTACCGGTTTCTATGGATAATATTTTTCCCCCAATTTCAATCTTTTTATTAAAAATCATTTTTAAACCTTACTTTCTAATATTCAATTCTTTAATAATTCCTCTGTATCTTTCGATGTCTTTTGCAGTAAGATAATCCAACAATCGTCTTCTCTTACCAACCATCATCATTAATCCTCTCCTGGAGTGGTGATCTTTTTTGTGCGTGTTAAAGTGGTCCGTAAGATCGTTAATTCTCTTTGTTAAAAGTGCAATTTGTACTTCTGATTTGCCGGAATCGTTTTCACTTTTGCCAAACTTCTTGATTATCTCTTGTTTTTCTTCTTTTGTCATTCAACTATACCTTTTATTATTTGTACAATGTAACCCCAGAACTAACCGGGATCAATTAATTTGCTTTAAAATTTTTAATCCTGTTTCTTTATCTTTTCTCATCTGTTTTACAAGCTCTTCAGCAGATGAAAATTTTTCTTCTCCCCTTATCCACTCTACAACATTAACCTGAACAGTTTGGTTATAAATTTTTTTATTGAAATCAATGATATAAACCTCGGGTATTATTTCTCCAGCTTCGTGAAAAGTTGGGCGGCTACCAATATTTAAAAGGGCGTTATGTTTTTCTTCTTCAACAACACACTCTGCAGCATAGATGCCTGTTGCGGGTAAAAGTTTATCTTCATTTTCTACTAGAAGATTTGCTGTGGGAAAGCCAAGTTCTCTTCCCCTTTTGTCTCCCTGTACAACCACACCTTCAAAAGAATAAAATCGTCCTAACATTTTGTTAGCTTTAACAATATCGCCTGCAACAAGTGCTTTGCGTATTTTTGTGCTGCTAACAATAATATTATCCATCTTGCATTCGGGTACTTCTGTTACTTTAAAGCCTATTTCCCTCCCTTTCTTTTTCAAAATTTCTATATTTCCGCCTCTTCCTTTTCCAAAGTGATGATTGTAGCCGATAACAATTTCTTTAACACCAATACCATTAATCAAATATTTTTCAACAAACTCTTCGGGAGTTTGCTGCGAGAATTCTTTTGTAAACTGAATGACCAACAGGTTATCAATTCCAAAAGTTTCAATTATTTTCTTCTTTTCAGAAAGTGTGCTTAACAGCTTAATTTCATTGCCTCCCGGAATTACTTTACGCGGGTGAGGTGAAAAAGTTATAAGCAGACTTCTGCCGCCAAATTCTGATACTTTCTGAACAACCGCTTCAATAATTTCTTTATGCCCCATATGAATTCCATCAAAGGTTCCAAGCGTAATAATAGTGTTGTCGTTATGTGTTACTTCAGAAAAATCTTCGAATATCTGCATATTATTCGGAATATAAACTAAAGCTTATAAATATACTTTATTTAATACGAAAATGAAATGAAAAACCAACTACCATTTATAATAATAGGGGCTAAATTAATCTACTTTAACAGATTTATTTCTTCAATTCCTTTCAAAAACTCATCAACTTTCAAAGCATCATTTACTGAGTATTCGCCAATCTTTGTCCGGCGTAAATTGCTTAAAATTCCTCCACATCCCAGTTTTTCACCAAAATCGTTTGCAATCACCCTAATGTATGTACCTTTAGAACAGCTAATTTCAAAATAAACATCCGGCAAATCAATCTTTAAAATATCAAAGCTGTAAATAGTTATCCTTCGTGGCTCTCTCTTTACTGTTTTCCCTTTCCGGGCTAATTTGTAGAGTTTTTGCCCATCAACTTTTAGCGCTGAATACATTGGCGGTATTTGAGAAACCTCACCAAGGAACTGATCGCTTACAATATTAATCTGCTCTTCATCCAGCTTTTCCGGTATTGGGTGTGCTTTTGTTTCTGTTTCAGCATCCATAGATGGTGAAGTTAATCCGAGTGTAATTATACCGCTGTAGGTTTTATTTAAGTCCTGGTATTTATAAATCTCCTTTGTTTTTTTTCCCGTACATAAAATCAATAATCCCGTAGCCGTGGGATCGAGTGTACCTGCATGACCAACGCGGCGGGCACTAATTGCTCTCCGAATTCTGTTAACCACTTTAAATGATGTCCAACTATGAGGTTTGTCGATCAGTAAAACTTCGCCGGCTTTAAAATCCAGTTTTGAAAAGTTACTCGTTTGTTTTGTTACCATTTTCTTCATGAATCCTGTCAATCAGTCCCTCAATTTTTTCAACGAAATCGAGGGTGTCATCAATAAAAAATTTTATTTCAGGAACGAACTTCAATCTTATTCTATGAGCCAGTTCAGTGCGTATAAACTTGATTTTATTATTTATCCTGTCCAGCACCAATTCTCTTTTTTCTTTTTCAAGAACCGATAGATAAATTTTTGCAGTTTTAAGATCGGGGCTTACTTTAACGTATATTATTGTAATAAACCCAAGCTCGGGTTCCTGTATTTTATGCAAGAAGATGGAACTGATTTCTTCTTTTATAAGCTGTTCAACTTTATCAATTCTATGAGATGATATTTTATTACTGTGTTTTTTGATATAGTAATTTGCCTGAAAGTTAATTAAAGTTTAGTTAAATCAGGAAAGGATTTGTTTTGTTTCTACTATATTGTATGCTTCAATTATATCACCGACTTTAACATCGTTATAGTTATTAATATTCAAACCGCATTCATAGCCGGCATCTACCTCTTTAACATCATCCTTAAACCTGCGCAGGGTTCCAATATCACCTTCCTGTATTACAATACCGTCTCTAATCAGCCTGATTTTGCTACTCCTGGAAATTTTACCTTCAAGCACATAACAGCCGGCAATGGTTCCAAATTTTGGAACTTTGAATATGTTTCTTACTTCAACTGTAGCTACAACTTCTTCTGAAACTACTGGTGAGAGTAAACCTTCGAGGGCGGATTTAACTTCGTTTACTGCATCGTAAATAACGTTATACATTCTTATATCCACATTCTGCTTTTCTGCAAGTTTCCGTGCATTTAAGTTTGGTCTTACAAGAAAACCGACAATAATCGCATTCGATGCATCAGCAAGCAGCACATCACTTTCGGAGATAGCGCCAACACCTTTATGAATAACCCGCACAACAACTTCTTCTGTAGAAAGTTTCATCAGAGAATCGGTTAAAGCTTCAACGGAACCATCTACATCACCTTTAACTATAATTGGAAGTTCTTTTATACCGCCAATGCTAATCTGTTTTGCAATTTCGTCAAGTGTGATGTGATGAATCTGTTTCTGGTCCTGCTCTCTTTTAAGTTGTTGTCTTTTAAGTCCTATTTCCCTTGCAACTCTTTCCGATTCAACTACAACAAAGGTATCGCCAGCCTGCGGTGTGCCTTCAAAACCTAATACCAAAACCGGGGTTGAAGGAGTTGCTTCAAAAACTTTTTTACCTCTTTCATCGAACATTGCTCTTACTTTACCCTGGTAAATTCCACCTACAAAAGGATCGCCGATTTTTAATGTTCCTTTTTGCACCAGTATTGTTCCTGTAATTCCTCTTCCTTTATCAAGTTCTGTTTCAACAACAGCGCCGCGTACCTTCCTATCAGGATTTACTTTTAAATCGAGCATTTCTGCTTCAAGTAATATTATATCGAGCAGTTGGTTAATGTTAGTACCTGCTTTTGCAGAAATTTCCACACACTGATATTTACCTCCCCAATCTTCAATAAGGATATTTCTATCTGCAAGCTGCTGTTTAATTTTTTCTATATTTGCGCTTGGTTTATCAATTTTATTAATCGCAATAACGATTGGTACTTCAGCTGCCTGGGCATGATTTATTGCTTCTACTGTTTGCGGCATAACTGCATCATCCGCAGCAACTATAAGCACAACAATATCGGTTAACTGTGCACCGCGTGCCCTCATAGCTGTAAATGCTTCGTGACCTGGAGTATCCAGAAAAGTTATTGATTTACCATCACCAACATCCATTTTATAAGCACCAATATGCTGGGTTATGCCACCCGATTCACCGGCAACAACATTTGTTCTTCTTATATAATCTAGAAGCGAGGTTTTACCATGATCTACGTGACCCATAATTGTAACAACAGGCGAACGTAGTTCTAAAGATTCAGGATCGTCCTCAAAATCTTCAAGTGCCTCGGCAGTATATTCTTCCTGGAATTCAATCTCAAACCCGAATTCATCTGCGACCAGGGTTATAGTTTCTACATCGAGCCGCTGGTTTATAGAAACCATCAATCCAAGTTCAATACATTTAGAAATAACATCGCCAACAGGAATCTCCATTAAATTCGCCAGTTCGTTAACAGCAATAAACTCGTTTACTTTTATCTTCTGACCTTCCAGGACTATTTCTTCCTGTATTCTTTCTTCTTCGGCTTCCCTGTCTTTTCGTTTCCTTTTTCTAAAGCTTGCTCTGCCGGGAACCCGGGTATCATCCATACTTGATAAGGTTTTTTTGATTGCTGCCTTGACATCTTGTTCATTTATCTCAAACTTTTTAACCCGCCTCTTTTTCTTAGTAACAGGAGCTTCTTTGGCATTTGTATCGACAACTTTTTTGCGCATACGCGGTTTACGTCTTTTCTTTACAGTTGTCTTTTCATCTCCATTTTTAGTGGTTCCCTTGTCATTGGTTTTCTTCGGCTTTTTATCCTCCTCAAGGTCGATCTTACCAACAACCTTTAGTCCTTTTTGCTTACCTGCTTTTTTCTCTTTCTGTTTTGGAGATTCTTTAACCTGCTTCTCTTTAGATTTAACTTTTGCTTCGTCTTTATCTTTCTCTTCAACAGTTTTTTCTTCTTCTACAACTTTATCGGTAATTTTAATTTCCTCAGGTTCAGGAACCAGGGCTATTTCTTCAACAGTTACTTCTGTTCCCGCCTCTACTGTCTCTTCAATTGCTTTTTCAGCTCTCTTCTTATGAAACTCAGCTATTTTTTTATAATGCTTTTCTGCTTTTTCAATATCTTTTTTGTAATGATTATGAATTGAAGTGATCATCTCATCATTAAGTATAGTCATGTGAGATTTAATCTTAAAGCCCTTTTCTGTTAAAAACTCGACGAGATTATCGGCGGAAAGATTATATTCCGTTGCCAGTTTATAAATTCTTATTTTCTTTGGTTTAGTTTCAGCCATATTTAACACCGGAATTTGAGATGTTTACTCTTCTTCTTCAAATTGTGATTTTATCAGTTCGATAATCTCAGTAACTTTATTTTCATCGAACTGTTCAATTTCTGTAAGTTTTTCCGGCCCAGCTGTTAACACTTCCAGGGCGGTATCGTAACGATTATTTATAAGGATATCATATACTTCTTCACCAAGCTCTTCCTTAAGGTCTATCAATTCAATGTCTTCATCATAATCTTCAAATGGTTTTTCTTCTCTTAAAATTTCTAATTCATAACCGGTTAACTTCATTGCAAGTCTTATATTAACTCCGTTCCTTCCAACAATAATTGAAACCTGGTCAGAGTCGGCAGTAATAACAGCTTTCTTTTCATCCTCATCAAGTTCAATCTCTTTAAGTTTTGCAGGAGCCAGGGCTCTTTGAATAAAAAAGATCGGGTCATCGGAATAATTGATCACATCAATATTTTCGTTATTAAGTTCTCTAACAATTGCATGAATACGGATACCTTTCATACCAACGCAAGCACCAACGGCATCAATTCTTGCGTCCTGCGATTCCACTGCTACTTTGGCTCTTTCGCCTGGTTCGCGGGCAATAGCTTTTATATCTATTATTCCGTCATAAATTTCAGGTATTTCTATCTCAAAAAGTTTTTGGAGAAAGAGATCATCGGCCCTGGAAATAACAATAACCGGACCGCTGTTACCCTTTGTAACTTCTTTAACAATAGCTCTAATTGTTCCACCCTTTTTATAACGCTCGAACGGTATTTGCTCAGAGCGTGGTAAGAGCAATTCGTTTTTGTTATGGTTAACAAGTATATCGCTTCTCCTAAGCTGGTAAATATCTCCAACAATTATTTCGCCAAGCAGCTCTTTATACTCGCTGTAAATTATTTCTTTTTCAATTTCCCTTATCTTCTGGTTTAAGCTTTGTTTAGCCAGGATTATTAGTCTTCTTCCAAGAGAAGAAAGTCCTATTTTTTCAACATAATCTTCTCCAGCTTCCAATTCGTCTTCGTTCCCTTTTAAGTTAACTTCATCAATACTTATCTGTGTATCGGGGTCTTCAACTTCTTCAACAATTTCTCTTTCCAGAAATATTTCTATATCACCTTTATCCACATTCACAACAACGTCGAACTTAGCTTCCTCGCCATATTTTTTTCTTATAAGAATACCGAAGACATCTTCGAGTATGCCTGCTAAAACATCTTTATCAATTCCTTTCATCTTTACCATATCGGCAAATGATTCAACTATATCACGGTTCATTTTAGTTTAACTCCTTTAGGAAAAACTTACTAATACTTTTGCATTAATTATGTCTTCAAATTTAATTACCTGTTTTCTGCCTGAATAAAAATAGAGATTATCGTCTTCAATTTTTACCAGCTTACCGGTAATACTTTTTTTATTTTCGCCGGATTTATAACTTACTGCAAATTTTCTGTTAATGTGTTTATTATACTGCTTCAAAAATTTTAATGGGCGATCCACACCGGGTGTAGAAACATCCAACCGGTAAGCAGAATCCAGTATTTCGTTCTTTTCGATTACCTGGTTTATTTCCCTACTAATTCTTGCGCAGTCATCGGCAGAGAGGTTATCTTCACCGTCAATAAAAATTTCAATTACACGGTTCCTTTCAGTCCCCCTAAACAGAACTTCTAGAAGAAAGAGATTATTTTTCTCTGAAATTTCCCGCACCGCATTTAAAATATTTTGTTCAGTTGAGTTCATACAAACAAAAATCGCCCTTAAAAGGGCGAATTAGAGTAAACAAAGATAAGAGTATTTAGTGGAATAAGCAAGAAATCAATATTATCCAACTACAGAGTATTTTGATGATAAGCTGCCGGTTTCCACACTAATTGGCGCTGTTTTCTGTCTCAAGCTCCTTTTTTTTTCTTCTTTCATAAACGCTGGAAATAATTATTCCTATAACCAATCCGAGTATGAAAATGACCACAATCAAAACAATTAAAGGAACCGGTAGGTTCCAGAATAATATTTTAAGTTCTGTTGTTGTTGTATTTTGTGCAGCTAGTATTGCAAAAAGGAGGAAGAGAATGGAAATAACAATTAGTTTTG
>JAZGGS010000058.1:0-2812 GCA_036480595.1 Ignavibacteriaceae bacterium | reverse complement strand
GCTTTCTTAACTAATGCAGACCTGGCAAGAATAATATAATTGCCGGAAGGCAGAATTTCATTTGCTTCGTTCATTCCATCCCAGGTAAATCTATGTTCACCTGAAGAGAGGGAGCCGTTAAATATTTGTTTAACTTTTTCACCAATTATGTTATAGATTTCTATTATTATATTCATTTCATTATTTAAATGGATATCGAGTGAAACTTTAGGATTAAACGGGTTGGGAAAAGCTTTAACACTGAAAGTGCTTATAGGTTCTATTTCCCGATCAGCAACATTTGATACCAACATATTTATATAAAGATATAAACCTCCTTTAACATTTCCAAGGAATAAATCCGTATCGTTATCCGAATCAATATCAACAAAGTATGGTGCAGTATTAGCACCAAAATTTACAGGTAAAAAGGAATTGGTTACCTCGTTCCATACCGGATTTACGTTTGTTCCTTCATTCTGAAAATAATAAAATTCACCATTCCTGTTTCCGGTAAAAAGGTCGTTATTCCCATCATTATTATAATCAATAATGAAAGGGGTGCTGTTATCGCCTACATCAATTGTTCCAAAATAATCGGGTATCAGTGTGAATTGGTAACCTGAGGAAGTTCCAGTATTCCTGTAAAGTGAAACCTTGCCGTTGAAAGCTCCTATTATCAGATCGCTGTCAAAATCATTATCTATATCGATCAGAAACGGTACGGCAGTTGTTCCTATATCAATTTCAACACCGTTGTTATCCAGCAAACTTTCCCCTGAAGTAAACATGGGGCTGCTTGGATTTCCTGAATTATTATATATCAAAAGCTTACCATTAAACTTCCCGATAATCATATCGGGATCATTATCATTATCTAAATCGGCTAAAGTTGGTGAAACACTAAGATCGCTTTCGATCCCGAAGTATGAAGAATCAAGATATTCAAAAGCAGGACTTGTTGGTGTGCCAATATTTTTTAGAAAGTGAAGCTTGCCAAACGGGTTATTCAGTGAACCGAGAATAATATCAAGGTCGTTATCATTATCAATATCTACAAATGAAGGAGCGCTGGTATTTCCAACATCAAGAGTTTTTAGAAAATCTTCTGTAACGAGTGAATGATTTGCAATGAATGCCGTCCCGTTATTACTATAAAACATAAGTGACTGCGGAACAGTGGGATCGTAAAGAACAGAAACAAAAAGATCATAATCATTATCAGCATCTATATCTGCAAAACGGGGCATGTTAAATCCGCTTGTTTGAATGCTGTCTGCATTAATTGGATAAATGTTGGAAACCAGCTGCATATCGGGTAAAGATGCAGTACCCTGGTTTTCTATGTAATACAAACTTTTACTGAAAAAATCTCCCAAGAAAAGGTCGAGATCATTATCAGCATCGATATCAACAAAATCTATTGAACTTGCACCGTGATCATTTAAAATTCCGCCGATTATAATAATATCCTGCCACTGGCTGGTAATAAATTTAAAGTTAAATAATTGCGGCGTTCCGATATTTTCGTAGAAGGTTAATGTGCCGGCTGCATTACCGGTAATAAAGTCGAAATCATTGTCATTATCTACATCAGCAAAAACAGGATTGCTCCCAAATTCACTGAAGATAGGCTGCCCTTCATTATCCCGTACTGTATCCTGGTTTAGTATGAAGAGTGGTGAGGTAATGCTTCCAATGTTTTCATAAAAAGAGATGTGATCTACGTTACCTGTAAAGTAGTCTAAATCATTATCCGCATCTATATCAACAAAGTAAAACCAATCGGAAAAAATAAAATTGCCAATTGGTGTAAGTGAATATTCAAAATCCGGATTGAATTTATCACCTATGTTTTCATACCATCCAAAAGTGCCATCGCCGTCTAGAAAAGGAATATCAAGATCTTCGTCACCGTCTATATCAATAAGTTGATGCTCGACGTTATTATGTCCACCCGAGTAAATATTCTCAATCAAACCTTCACCATCATTAACAGGAAAGATGTTTAATTTACGCTGGAATTGCTGGGGATAAGAGTTCAAGGTGATTAGCAGCGATGTAAAAATTATAAACGGTTTCAGTAAGTAATTGAGTAGAGACAAGTATCACCTATTTTTTTGAATGGTTCAATTTTAAAATTTTCAATATCCTTTTCTTCAGTTTGAATAGACCTTTCAATAATTATATTAGAGCCAGGATTTAGGTATCTATTAGCAAGCAGGTTTTCAACAACTTTATAAATATCATCTTTAAAGAAAGGTGGATCGGCAAGTATAAGATCGTATCCCGGATTTTCAAAGCGTACTGAAAAATTCAGTGCGGACATTTTAAAAACTTTACATTTTTCTTTTGCAGTAAGCAGATCAATATTTCTTTCTAAATTTTTTTTGATGGCAAAATTCATTTCAACAAAATTAACTTCGGCAGCGCCGCGGCTTATACATTCCAAACCGAGTGACCCCGACCCTGCGTAAAGATCAAGTACTTTAATACCTTCAAATGAGATCTTGTTATTCAGCAAATTAAACAGAGTTTCTCGGACGCGGTCTGTCGTAGGTCTTATCAAATCAGATTTTGGAACAAAGATTTGCCTTCCTTTTGCCTCGCCGGATATTATTCTCATTTTCATAATTATTAAAGATATTTGTTTAAATAATGTTAAAGAAGGAAAAAGTTAATCTGTTCTGTATGCAATGCCTGCGGCGGGTGCAAATGAATTAAAAGTTTCGGCAGACAATTTTTTATTTTCTATTGCAGATTTGGAATCAATTTTAAAAAACGGGTTAAACTTTGAAAATTTTATACCGACAGAATATTCAAGCTTGTGTTT
>JAZGGS010000057.1:0-4544 GCA_036480595.1 Ignavibacteriaceae bacterium | reverse complement strand
CAAAGGTGTAGAGATAATTTTGATATTAATGTTAATAATAATATTTGTTAGAAACAACTAATGGTTTACTGATGGCTACAGTTGGTGATTTGCAAGTAATTAATTAACCATTCAAATTGTACTCTATAAGCTCCATAGATGCGTTTTAAAGCACTTTCTAGGCTAAGTAGTGTAAATATATGGACTTACAGAGTTGTAGGATTAATTGTTAAGTGAACGTGCCGAGTTTACATAATGCCACATTATGCCGACTTGGATAGGATTACAAACTTTTAGTTGGGACTGCCTTAGTTAGTTGCATAATGTTTATTATGTAATACTGGCTGACAATGTATGGTTTAACTGAGTAAAAAAAATGAAACGTGGCTTACCCTGTTTAGTTTGCGAGTGAGTGGAACGCCAAAGAGTGTAGCGAACGAGCAAATTAAAACCATAATAATGATAAGCGATAACTACAAAGTAAAAAAATATTTGCGAGCGTTCTGCCACAAAGCAGAACTTAGCGAGTAAGTATTTTTGATAGGATGATTAAAAAACCTAACCGAAGCTTAAGCGAAGGGGGGGTAGGGGCTCACCTCTTTCGAGGCAAAATTCATATCATCAACATTTTCATCTTTCGTATCCCGATATTATCTGAAGAAGGAGAAAGCTTTAATTTATGAGGGTCTGTTTTTCTATTTTCTGTATTTAAAAAATATTTCTATCCTTGTAGGACAGTTGCAGAAAGTGGAACTATCAATAACAGAACGATAAGGACATCCGTTTTCACTAGAAGGTATAACAATAAGCCCATTATATCTTAAACATCTTACTGCTTTGCACATATGTCTGTTTTTATCACACATAGTGATTTCCCAACCACTTAAACAATAGAAATTATTGGGGCATTTTGTCGTTTTTTTCTTAGTCACTTCAGTCACATTAAGATTCATCCTGTCGCCTAATTTTTAATTTATTAAATATATCTTTAAAGCTTAGCTTTATTTGTTCTTATAGTTTCCATTAGCGGATTAAAAAATTAAATACACGGTTAACAATAAGTTATCGTGTTTTGAACCTACGCCTTGGGGAAGCACATTTGTTGTGGGAGAGAAAGTTCCATACTGCATCAAGAGTGTTTCTCTCAAAGTGTAGAAATATTTCTCAATTCTAATTTGGTAAAATTATTTGATAGAAGCAAAAAATGGTTAACGATTGGCAAGTAATGAAACATGGGAATTGGAAAGACTTAGTCCAACAACTATAATCATTACCTGATTATCTTTTAATTAATATGAGTACCCACTGGTTATTACCTTTATTAATTATATATATTAAATCCAATCGTTAGGAATTCAGGGAGTAAAAATTGTGACGGCAATTCAATTTCTTACAATCAATTCATCTAATCCTTCTACTCAGATTTCCATATTCTATCAAGAAACTTATCAACAAGAAATAGAAGATGAGTTATTAGAGAATCTTATGAACTAAGTAAGAAACGATTCTGAAACTATTTCAATAAGTAAATACTACACATAAAAAGGAAGTTAAAGTTAGCTTAATTAATTTTGGAACAGGTAAAACAAACGTACTTCAAG
Organism: Ignavibacteriaceae bacterium; assembly: GCA_036480595.1. Taxonomy (GTDB): domain Bacteria; phylum Bacteroidota; class Ignavibacteria; order Ignavibacteriales; family Ignavibacteriaceae; genus JAZGGS01. The sequence goes on along the minus strand of JAZGGS010000057.1, from coordinate 2,964 downwards.
GAGCTATTCACTTTACAATATTCATTTCATACATAATTCTCATCTTCGAATAGATTCTTTAAGTGAAAAGTATTTGAAAGTACGGGTACCAATTAGATAGTGTTCCCGCTATGTTTGATTATTTTGGATGAGGTAAAGAACTGTTATAAAACACTTCGCAGTCGGCACCAAGAAGATCATCCATTAAATTTGCAAGAGGCGCTAGAATTGTCCCTAGCACTTTAACTCTACCCAAAGTTGGAGAGTTCAAATCCCCGTATACTCTTTGACTGAATATACTACAGCCATGTTTATTTAGAAGTGCTATTGTGATATTTAAGCTATCTTCAGGAAAATTTATAGAACCTATTGTAGCAATTCTGTTTTTTTCTGTTGAGAATGCGACATCGTCTATTATAAATTTACCGTGCTCGATTTTCCAGTTATTAACCAGATTAGTGATAATACTTGTCTGCCCGGTATTTAAAATGAAAATGCTTGCTAAATCCGATCCCTTTGTAATTGCAATCCCAACAGGTCCAGCGAGTAAAACAGCCCCGAGATCAGCGAGAGTGTAGTTTTGGCTTCGTTTAATTTTTTCGATAATCTGATCTGCGTCTATTCCGTAAAGCATAAGGTTGTTACCCGAAAGGTTTACTTCCCCATTTATATTTTTAACAATCGCCTCCCAATCTTTTCCCCGTGATGATAAATTCATTGATAACTTAAGCGGACCCGTTATTAGAGTATCTTCCATAAAAGTTGCCAGCATTTCTTCTGCAAAAAACTGTTCAACATCATAACTAATACTGTATGATGGATTATCTCCGAAAGGGCTAATGGTCAAAGTAGATTTTCCTTTTGCGCTTTCACCAAATAATCTAGGCCGATTTGGTTCAAATTGATAAGTACCGGAATTCACATTATAATTTATTCTAAAATCGTCCATAAAAAATTGATTTGAATGTAGTGCACTTACTTTTATGTATCCATTGGTGCTTAACGTTGCAAATGGATTCGGATTTAATTTTTCATTGAAATAAAGATCAGTTAAATAAAAATTAAGAGAATTTATTGTGAAGGTATCTTTGGAAGATTCATAAAATAAATTGCCATCTTTTAGATTAATAAATTTTACTATTGTTGAATCTAGTGGAAACTGAAATTCAGAAAAGAATGATCCGGAAAGTTTTCCGTCTAAAAACTCAGGAATGGTATCTGCCGGATCGTCATAAATCAGCTTACCTGGATTAAGCTTTGCCAAATCAAAATTACCTTTTATGTAATACGGTTGATGCTTTGATGAATTGTAATCAGCTGTAAAGTTTAATTCTCCGCCTAAAAAATTAGTTTTGAAATAGTCAAAATCCATATGAAAGCCAAGTATGTTTTCACTAACTTGAAATATCCCGCTGTTTATAATTAATGGTGGAAGAAAATTTTCAGCAGTGGCATCCAGGTGTTTTATATTAAAAACGATCTCAGGGAATGAATCAAAATTTAGCAGTTTAGATGTAGTCGATTCAGCAGAAACATCAAGATTCAAATTTTTAATCTGGTAGGGAAAGCTCCTGCCAATTGATGGATCGAAAGCTAAAAAATTGGGTAGATCAAATACGTTCGCTTTAATTTTCAGATCGGCAGTTATAACTTTCTCATCATTTAAAAATAAGTGAAGTAAATTATTTATTTTACCATTTATTAGTAGATCTGTGTCTTCTGAAATTAGACTGAGATTATCAATGTAAAATTGATCATTCTCCTTTTTTATTGCCCCGCTTTTGATTTCAAGAGGAGGGAGAAATTCTTCAATAGTTGCTTCCAATTTGCTTATATGAAAATCAATTTCAGGAAATGATTTAAAGTTCAGGATTTTATTTGTTGTTGTGCTTGCATCAAGTGTTAAATCAATATTTTTTATTTTATAAGGAAAACTTTCATTGATAGATGGATCGTAGCCCAGGAATTTAGGTAAGTCGAACATAGATGATTTAACTGTTACATTGGCGCTGATTTCTTTTTCAATATTGAATAATAAGTAATGTGGATTGTTCAATTCACCATTTATTAATAGATCTGTATTATTAGTAATTATTTTTAAATTTTTTAATTCAAACCGATCTAGATTTCGTTTTATAACACCATCAAAATTTTGAACTTCCATTATGCCCGGCAAATTAAAAGAAAGATTATTAAAAATAATTGTCGCTCTATTATCTTCTGCTTCGATCCTGTTTTCTTTGCGTTTGTAATAACCTTTTACAGTGTCTGTTATCTCTATTGTACCAGTGAGGTTATTAATGAAATCTATCTTTAATATATCATCAAATCCATCCACGCTCGCTTTCATCTTCAACTTCAAATCTAAATATGGTTCATCAAAATTTTTTACTTTAAATGAACCGTTTAAAAATCCATCAGGAAGTATGGCTTGTAAGTTTTCTATTTTAAGATTAGCCTCAGAAAGATTTTTCTTGGTGCCCGAATTAAAGTAACCCGAAAAGCCAAAATCCCTTATTCTCTTATTTATTTCAGGAATAAACAGTTCAACATCTTTTACCCCAAAAGAAAAATCAATAATTGGTATTTCTGAAAATGCGTTCCCTTTGATTGTACCGCTAAAATAAAAATCACCTACTTCAAGATTTGCTATACCCTGTTCTGATAAAATTATTGAGAAGAAGCTGAAATGGTGATTAGAGCCATCAATCTTTAAATCAAATAATCCTTTTTCACTAAGGTCAATAATTCCTTCTGCATCGAACTTAGCATCTTCAAATATTAATTGACTTGGTTTTAACTCCATTGTATAATTTTCTTCATCAAACGATAAACTTGTTATTAATTTAATATGCTTATCAGTCAGAAATATTCGATCAAGATAGCTGATATTTTCGATATCAATATCTGCATTAAGCTCACTAAGAATTCTTTTCTTCCGGTATATAAAGGATGTGCTCAAATCATTTATTCTATATAATGAAT
>JAZGGS010000056.1:0-3128 GCA_036480595.1 Ignavibacteriaceae bacterium | reverse complement strand
AAGATCATCAAAACGTTTTAATTGAAGCCGGCGCAGGTGTTTTGTGGGATGATCTAGTTAGTTATGCAATTGAAAATATTTATGGCGGAATTGAAAATCTTATTCTAATTCCCGGAACGGTTGGTGCGGCACCAATTCAGAATATTGGTGCATACGGGCAGGAGCTCGCTGAAACTTTTCATTCGGTTAATGGTGTTTTATTAGAATCCGGCGAGACTAAAACTTTTACAAAAGATGAATGTAAATTCGATTACCGCGATTCAGTCTTCAAAAATGAATTGAAGAATAAAATTATTATCACTTCTGTCAGGTTAAGATTAAATAAAAAACCCAAAGCTCAATTATCTTACCAGGAAGTAAAAAATGAATTTGAGAATCAAAATGTTATAAACCCAACTATTAAAGATGTAAGCCGGATAATAACTAAATTACGCAGAGCCAGATTACCTGATCCAAAGGAATTAAAAAATGCAGGAAGCTTTTTTAAGAACCCGGTCATCCCTCTTGAAAAGTATAAAAGCATTAGTGATACTTATCCGGATTTGAAATGCTATCCGGTTGATGATGATAATGTGAAAATTCCTGCTGCCTGGCTGATTGAGAAATGCGGCTTGAAGGGCAAGAGGAAGGGCAATGTTGGAACTCACAAGAGCCAGCCGCTTGTAATTGTAAACTATGGTGCAGCAGGAAAAGAAGTTTTAGATTTTGCCACGATGATTAGGGAAAGCGTTGATGAGATGTTTAATATATCCTTAGAGTTTGAAGTAAATATAATTTAAATGTTTAATTTATTTTCAATCATCACTACTATAAAAAAATATCAATAATAATATATTTTAATTGAGGATAAAGTTTTCTGAATAATACTTTTGATATAATAATTCCCACGATGAACAACTTGCAGGAACTAAAGAAATGCCTGCAAGGATTTAAGAATCAGTCTTTCACTGATTTTAGAATTTTTATTTGCATTGACGGCTCAACCGATGGGACAATTGAATATCTGGAAGAAACAAAGTACAATTTTAATATGGAAGTATTGACTCATCCCGGTAACGCCCACAGGGGACGCAACGAAACACGCAACCTAGCATTAAAAAAAATATCTGCCAAATATATTATGATCTTTGATTCGGATATTGTGCCGGATGCTGATCTGCTTAAAAAACATTTTGATCTCCTGGAAGAAAAAGATTGTGTTTCTGTTGGCGAAGTAATATATGAAAACAATAAAGAGAATGTGTGGGCACTTTACCTTCAAACGAGGGGAAAGAATAAGTATGATGATCTTTCTGAAATTCCGGTCTATTATTTGAACACACAAAATGTTGCGTTTAAATCTAACTATTTTATTGAACTGGGAGGGCAAGATCCGGAGTTAAGTGAAAATTACGGTGGAGATGATACTATGCTTGGTTATATGATAGGAAAAGAATTTAATATCCCGGCTATGTTTAATAAATGTGCATTTGGCTTTTCTTACATGGATAAAACTTTGAATAAAGCTCTAATGCAAATGAGGGAGTTCGGCGCTGTAAACCTTAAAATAATCAGGCGGAAGTACCCGGAGTTTAAACAAATATTCAGGTTCGATATTATAGAATCGCGTTCCCTGCATTATAAGCTCTTCAGGTCATTTTTGAATTATGGTATTATCAACCTCTTAATGAAGATAATTGTATTTCTTCCATCTACATTAAAAGTAAAAACAGTGCATTACTTAGTTTTCTATTCAATATATAAAGGTTATAAAACAGGAAAATATTAATTAACAATTAATCCAACGAATGTAATCTGCTTTCTGAAATTTCAGTTTGGGTTTTTTTTATTATTGATTATATCTTTTATAATCTGTAAGTTTTTATAAAATTCATAAAGAAATAAAGGTAAAATAAAAATGATGAATGACCAGGTTGAAAATGAAAATCAGTCTGCTTACGAAAAAGTTGCTAAAGATGGAATTGATCCGCGGTGTATTCCTCATAAACTGGATGGACCGGTTCCCGAGCACGATGATATAGTCTATCCTGATTATCCTCAATCTGATCATGAAACCTGGAAGTATCTTTATGATAAACAATTGGAGTTTCTTCCCGGGAGAGCTTGCGATGAATATATGGAAGGCACAAGTAAATTAAACTTCACTTCAGAAAAAATTCCTTACTTAAAAAACCTGAGCAATATATTTTATGAAACCACCGGGTGGAAAGTTGCGCGTGTGCCAGGTTTAATCCATGAACAGAATTTTTTCGAGATGCTTCGCCGCAAAGTTTTTCCTTCAACTGATTATATTCGCGGCAAAGATGAGTTAGAATACACACCGGCACCCGATCTGTTCCACGATATCTTCGGGCACATGCCGCTTCTAACAAATAAAAGTTTTGCATCCTTTTATCAAAAGTTTGGCGAAGCTGCCCTTAGTGTAGAAGGAAAAAACAGAACCCTGCTTGAAACATTTCACTGGTTTACTGCTGAGTTTGGACTGATAAAGAATCCTAATGGGATGCGCATTTACGGTGCGGGAATTCTTTCTTCAAGCCAGGAAGTCCAGCATTCCTTATCTGAAGATGCGGAAGTAATCGAATTTAATCCTGATAGAATTGTTAATCATGATTATGATGTTTGGCACCTGCAGCCGATTCTTTTTGCCATCGATTCTTTCGAACAGCTTGAAGAGGGCTTTGATGAATTGACTAAAAAAATTGGTTTGTTATAAATTTCTGTTCCTGTTTCTTTATAGAACTTTTTTCCAATCCTGATTCATAATTGATTATCCTTATTAAGTCATCTGTTTTTTCGTCTCAATGTGCTCCCCATCAATTGGTAATCAGAAAATTCATTTATAAATTACGTGGCAATTTTGCAATAATTAGGCGAGCTGAAATCATTGTCCCGCCTTAATTTAAAATCAAAAACATATAAAGACCAGAGCTATATATGCCTGTTAAAGTTGGTGATAAAGCACCTGAGTTTAGTCTGCTAAACCAGAACGCCGAAAAAGTTTCAATAAGTGATTTTAAAGATCAGAACATTGTACTTTACTTTTATCCGAAGAATAACACATCCGGATGTACAAAAGAGGCATGCAATTTCAGGGATGAGTTTCCAAAGTTCGGAAAACTTGAAGC
>JAZGGS010000055.1:0-4393 GCA_036480595.1 Ignavibacteriaceae bacterium | reverse complement strand
GAAGCAATAACGGGAATATTAGGATCAATGTTCTTTGCTGCCGTAACAGCAAGGGTGGCTTCACGCAGATCAGTCATTGTTTCAATACAAATAATATCACTACCAGCCTTAGTAAGTGCCTTAATTTGTCTTTCAAACGCTTTCTCTAATACTTCAGGTTCCGTATCGCCGTATGGTTTTAACAACCTTCCGGAAGGACCGCACGAACCCGATATATAAGTACCTTCCCCAATAACTTTTCTCACACATTCAACTGCTTTAGAGTTGATTTCCTCGCATTTATCCTCAAGTCCGTAATCGGAAAGCTTCAGCGGAGATCCGCCAAATGTATTTGTCTGGATAATATCGGCACCGGCTTCTAAATAAAGCTGCGCTATTTCTTCGAGGATTTCAGACTTCGAAAGGTTTAGTAGTTCAGGACAATCACCGGATCGGAGACCTCTTTGAAACAACATAGTTCCCAAAGCACCATCAGCTACAAGTATTTTTCCGTTTATTAGACGGTCTAAAATTGATTTCATTTTTCTTCGATTAGCTCTTTGGCAACTATAACGCTATTAGATGCATCAAAAGCAAAAGCATTTGCCCCGATTTCCTCTGCAAATTCTTTTGAAACCGGCGCACCGCCTATAATTGTTTTTATTTCGCCAAGAAGATTTTTCTCCTTAAGCAGATGAATTACTTCCTTCATTACAGGCAATGTTGTTGTTAAAAGTGCAGACATACCAATCAGTTTAGCGCCTTCGTCTATTGCAGTTTCAATAAATTTTTCAGGCGGCACATCTTTACCTAGATCGATCACCTCAAATCCGGTACCTTTCAGCATAATTCCCACCAGGTTTTTTCCAAGATCATGTAAATCACCTTGTACAGTTCCAATAACAATTTTGCCAAGCGTAGGCATTTTTTCTTTAATGAAATGAGGTTTCAGTAGTTCCATTCCTGCATACATAGCTTTTGCAGCCAGGAGAACGTCCGGAAGAAAGATTTCATGCTTTCTAAATTGCCCACCAACAACGTTCATTCCTGAAATGAGTCCCTCGTATAGTATTAATTTGGGTTTAATATTTTTTTCAATTGCACTCTCCGTTAACTCAAATACTTTTTCATCATTACCATTTTGAAGTTGTTGCGATATTTCATTTAAAATTTCCATAAGATTCCTCACAATGTGGAATTATCAATGCTCTAATATTTTTTCCATTCTCTCATAACAGGTTTTATTTTTACAATACCTGCAGAAAGTAAAACTGCTTTCAAAAATATGAATCTCTTTATCACTATGAACCAGTACTCCCGATACTGATTTTAAAGGTGTCATCAAAAAAGATTCATTTATTGTAATACCAATTTTTCCCGGATTTAAGTGTTGAAATAATTTTTTCTGCCCGCTCAGGTCCCAGCCACAATAACCCGGACTATAACCAAGCACTATGCTGTCATTCTTCGTGAGGTTTCTTTCTGAAAGATTATTGAAAATATAATTTTCAAGAATCTCAACTGATTTATCAGCTGCCATCGAAGCAACGGAATCTAACATTGCACCAGGGGCAAAGTCATTCTTATTGAATAGATCATTTATTATCTCGACTATTTCATTGCCAAGTGTAAGTGCGAACAAGGCAAGGTTACCGGAATGAGGGTAAATATTTTCCAAAGGTGCTTCGTCAGCATTTTTTCCCTCGCCCCTAAAAATAATATCAAATTCTTTAACTGTAACTTTTTTAATGATAGCAATAGGTTTTGCCTTTAATTTAAAAACAACAACTGCATCTTCAAATAGCGAAATTATATGATCAGGAATAACCGAATTTTCAGAGATTCCCTGGTGATTCAATACATCCCTTGACGCAGGAATTATATCATTTACATTTATTGGAACACGTTGAATCATGTATCCCTCTCTGGCAGAGTAGTTTGACCAAATTTACTTGCCTCGCATTCCATGAGTTTTATCAGTTCACTTTTAATTTCATCAGATAAAGTAGAAGGTTCATAATTTATTAAGAGTTCTTTTACCTGATTGTGTGCGCGATCCTCAAGAGTTGAAGCACCTTCCTCTACCCAGCGGGAACTGTTTGCGCGATTTATTATTGGTCCCGGGAAAAAATGTTCATCCCTTAAATAACGTCTTGTATGTTTTGAAATTAATAAATGCTTCTCTTTAAGAAGTTCCTCAAATAGTGGCAAAGAAGGAAAATCTTCCTTCGGTTCAATACCTTTCAGCATTCTGAACACCATCCCGCAAATCTCATTATCCAGTACCAACTTCTCTAAACTAATACAGCTTTCAAAATCGATCATTCCTGGTCCGGATATATTATTTATTCCCGATAATGCTGCCAGCGTCGCACCCATTCCAGTTTCAATACCTGCCTGCGCGTCGAGTTGTTTTGCATCGGATAATGAAATGTATGCTTGAGTTGGGATACCTAAGTATTTCCCTATTTCATTGTAAGCACAATCTATCATCATGGTTTCAATAGCACCCATTGGAGTAGTTTCAAACCGGACATCAAAAATAGCAGGTGATCCTCCATAAAGAATGGGAGTGCCCGGGTTGGAAAGTTGACTAATTGCTATGCCGCTTAGTGTTTCTGCAGTATGCTGAATGAGCGTACCTGTAAGTGTCACCGGAGCAACAAACCCTGAAAGAGGCATCGATATGAATTCAACAGGAATTGAGTATCGAGCACAATCGATCACATTTTGTGATGTTACGTCGCTCCATTTAAGCGGGGAGGTTGGACAGCATGAAAAAATTGCAAGAGGTTTTTGCTGAAGTTCATTCTCTGAGCCACGAACTACGAGCAGAAATTCTTTCATTACCTCGAACGATTCTTTAGTAAAAGTTCCGGTTATTACCGGTTTCTCAGAGTATAATAGACTTAAAAATAATCGATAGCTGTCTGATATTTTCTCGTGAACCTCTGCAGGGATTAAAGCCGTACTTTGCGATGCAATATTCTTTAGCTGGTTTACAATTTTTACATATTCAATATAATCCCTGGTTACAGGTTTCCGTATTTTCTTTGAATGATGATCGAGTATATTTAACGCAGCAGAACCCGGAGTAAAATGAATATTATACCCTGAAAAATCATGGGTCTGCTTGCCATTAACATCATAAAGTTTGAATGAACGAGATACTGTTTTCAATGACTTATTTATTAAATCTTCGGTGAAAACAACACGAGATTTATCAAAATCTATCTTTGCTCCAAAATCTGACAGCATCGCTAAGACTTTTTTATTTTGAATTTCTATTCCAAGTGTGCAAAGGATTTCTTTTGCTTCAGAAATTATCTTTGCTATAAGTTCATCCTTTAAGAACCTGATTTTTGGTCTCATGTAACTGTACCTGTTGTGCAATTAATAAAAAGGATATTATCACCTATAAATAATTTAAGAAAAGGATGGATGACTTGCTTAGGTTATTTTTCAAATTGTTAATGATGCAACAAATATCTGTTTATTATAGTATCTTCAAAATGAATTTTGGAAAGAATAAGTTAAGATATGAAAGGCAATAAACGCGTAGATATTAAACCAGATTTAAGGGTTTTAGTAGAATTAAAGAAAGACAAGCGAACCGGGATATTAACTGAAGGTGTTGTAAGGGATATTCTTACTAAATCTACATCACATCCGCACGGAATAAAAGTACGCCTGGTAAGTGGTGAAGTTGGAAGAGTAAAAGAGATTTTAAGTTGATACTTTTAATTCATATTCAGGTAAAATAAATGAGAGAGATAAAATTTCTATTCATATTATTTTTAATAATTTTAATAGTGGATAGTACTTTTGCACAGCAGAATTATTCAAATTCAGAAATAACAAAAGTAATTTTATTAGGAACAGGGAATCCCAATCCGGATCCGGAACACTCCGGCTGTTCCATTGCAATAGTTGTAAATGAAATCCCTTACATAATTGATTTCGGTCCCGGAATTATCAGGCAGGCATCTGCTTTATCACCAAGGTATGGAGGACCTATAAAAGGATTAAATGTTAAGAATATCAAAAGAGCATTTCTTACTCACTTACATTCTGATCATACAACCGGTTACCCGGATTTAATTTTAACTCCCTGGGTAATGGGCAGAGATGAACCGCTGGAAGTTTACGGACCCGAAGGTATTGTGGAAATGACAGATAATATTTTGAGTGCTTACCGGGAAGATATAAAGTACCGCTTGTATGGTTTGGAGCCGGCTAACGATAACGGCTGGCGCGTAAACGCTTACACAATTATAGAAGGAATTGTATATGAAGATGAGAATGTTAAGGTTGAAGCATTCCCGGTTATACATGGAAGCTGGACTAATGCGTTTGGTTACAGGTTTACAACTCCTGACAAAGTTATTGTTATTTCCGGCGATACAACTCCCTG
>JAZGGS010000054.1:0-4416 GCA_036480595.1 Ignavibacteriaceae bacterium | reverse complement strand
AAACTCTTCGAGGTACGGCCATATTTCAAAACGTGAAATCCAGTTATCGGTAACACCGCGGTTGTGTTCCCTGAACGGCACTCTTAATATCCAGACATTTTTTGTATTATTAACTTTTTCAAGCCGTTTGTTGCAAGTTGTATCGCCTGCATTATGTATTAAACGTGTGAGGATGATTATTTTAGGATTTGATTTGACGCCAGCAAGCTTCAAAGATTCTTTCAATTCTTTTTCCAGCGCTTTTACCTGGTCTAATATATAAACAACCTGTCCGCCGGTATCAGGTTTACCAAGCACACCTTCCTGCCCGAAGTAACCGTGCGGAGTTATTATGGCTATGTTATAAACCATCGGGATGCGTGAAAGAAATTCCTTTAAAACAAGATGATCGGGAGTGTGTAATAAAGCATCGAGCTGCTCAAGACTATTTAAAATTCTGCCTGCATTATTGCCGAGACCTTGTTCAAAACCAAGTTTCTGCAAATCCTTCTTTACATTAGAATACGGTTCATCCGCAGGTTTACCGCGTAGATATTTTATTGCCTTATCAATATTAAAGATTAGTTCTTCCGGGTTGTGTATCTTATCATTTAATATAAGCTGCTCGTCTCCATGCCTATGAACGAACAAGAAATTGAACAGCGCCTGGCTCATCTTTTGCGGATTTGTGAACATATTACTAGAAAGGTACCTGTTAAGATATTCAACTCCTTTGCCAATGCTCTTAGCTTCCCTAACACTTGGAAACTTATCGTAAAAAGTTTTGAAGTTTAAAGTAAGCAGGTCGTTTATATATGCAGGATCGCGGTAAGCTTCTTTAGCTTTAAGATATTCAACTGAAGTGATTTGCTCGTAGATGTTTTCCTTCGTATTAAATCTAAAATATTGCGTATAACCTATCTTCTCCCTCATTTCTACAAAGACATTACAATTGAGACAAACAGATTCGGTAAAGTGCCTTACAACATCTTCAATTTTACTCAGTTCATTACCATTTTCTTGTTCAAGGTGCTCCAGCATTTCCAGCAGTTCCCCCTTTACCATCAATTTTCTGCCGGATGTGCAAATCCTTTCGATGTAAGTGCGGAACTCCTTCTTATAATCTTTCAGCACATTTTCAAGACTCTTGCTCAACCGGTTTCTCCTTCCTTTTTTTTAGAAAATTATAATGATCAATTCCGTCTATTATTCCAGCTGCATATTTTCTTTTCGCAAAGTAGATCCGTTTCTGACCTTTCAGCACTTCAAGTTCCTTGCTATAGTTAGCAACAACCACGCCAAGCAGATCACCTTTTAACATTTCAATATCATTACCGGAATCTCCCGCTACAAGTATATTTTCGAAAGGAATATTCCACCTGTAAGCAAGATATCTTATCGCCTTTCCTTTTGAAGCCCGGTAAGGAAGTATATCCAGGTATTGCCCATGGCTAAAAATTACATTTGCTTTGATTTTATTGCGAATCAAAACATTTTTCACTTTATCAACATAACCGGGAATATCCGATGTGTAATAGCTCATTTTAAATTCACGCTGGTTCTTTTCTTCCTGGTATTCAAGGTGTTTAAACCCGGAGAGGAGTTTTACTATTTTATTCCCGTGCCACTGGTTATCCAGGTGAGCATGCCATCCTTTTGAATAAATGAGCTTACCCCGGAAATTGTAATAGATCTCAGAACCAACTGATGAAATAATAATATCGGGATATGGAATTCCGTTTTTTTCTAAAACTTTATAAGCCGAGTCAATCGTTCTTCCTGTAGCAACAGCAAAGCAAATATTGTAATCTATACTTTCAATCAAAGCAACAAATTTACTTAAGGCGGCTTCGTCACCAAGGAGTGTATGATCTATATCCGTAACAATCATTTTATCAGTGCCAAATAATTTTTTACCTAGTGGTGCAAAAACGTTTTTATTCTCCTGTCCTCTTACAATAAGTTTTTCAATTTCATCCAGGTATTTTTCTGTGTGTGTTTTCCAGGAATAACACTTCCTTACGTTTTTAATTCCATTTTCAGATAGCTTCTTCCACGTCTCTTTATCATCAAGTATTTTATGTATTGCCTTAGAAATGTTTCTTGTGTCTGAAACATCAATAAGAATACCGTTTTTACAGTTCCTTAATATATCTCTTGGTCCACCATCATCAGTGGTAACTACAGGTACACCACAAGCAGCGGCTTCAATTAATGTTAACCCGAATGGTTCCATTAATGCAGCATTAACGAATACACCCTTTGTATCAGCGGCAATTCTGTATAATTCAGGAATTTCCGTTTGTGTTTCATGCTGTTTAGGAATTGCCATTTTACCATAAAGATTATATTTGTCCATCAGTAACAAAATTTCAGTCAGGACTTCCTGCTCATTCTCTTCCATAGTTTGAATATCTTTTCTTATCCCGGCAAAGATCGCAAGGTTAGCTTTCTTTTGTAATTTTTCATCCTCACCATATGCTTTGATTAAGCCGGATATATTTTTCCTTTTATCAGGACGGCAAACAGTTAGTATTAATGGTTTATCAATTTCAACAAAGAAATTTAAAAGCTTACGGCCAATTTCCTGAAGAAGTTTTACGGTTTGCCTATCCAGTTTAATGCGTGCGTTGTACGGGTAAAACCTTGATAGGTCTACTCCGGGAGGAATCACACAAAATTTTTCCTCGGTTTTATTCTGATAGTCGCCGTACTGCTTTGTTATTTCCTGCTTTGTACTGGTTATAATAAGATTAGCAAAATGAATTATATTTTCTTCAACTTCTATACGATGATTTATTTTGTATTTTTTTTCAATATCCTTTTCATCCATGCCATCACTTAAAAGTTTCCTTAGTTTATCTCTGCCCAACGAATGCCCGGTATGAATAAACGGAATTCCGAAAAACTGCGTAAGCTCTGAACAGACATATCCCGCATCAGCATAATGACTGTGTATAACATCCGGCATTCTTCCAACAGACTTAATGTACTTTATACTTTTATCTACAAACTCTTCAAGATGATTCCATAGCAGTTCCTTGCGGATATACTTATTCCCGCCGCAGCGTATTCGTACAATACTCAGCTTGTTATTTATTTTTTCTTTCTCCGCAGAATAATCAGATGATACGTTTTTATCTTTAATCTGGCGGGTAACAATTTCGATTTTATCTACACGTGGATCATCACTTAAAAAATTGGCGAGTTCCAAAACATATTTTATTTGTCCGCCTGTATCGGCATCTCTTCCTAGTTCTAAATCATGCCCTCTCACTAAGCCGTGAATGCTGTAAAGCTGAATATAGAGTCCTTTTTTCCTTTTAAGATAATTACTCATCGCTTAACTTCTTTTTATATTTTTCATAAAGAAAATCATCCCCGGGCAAAGCTCCTTTTATTTTACAAATCTCACCGGCAAATTCGTTTGCCGTTTTATTAATCAAGCTAAGCTCCCAGCCCTGCAGGTAGCCAATACAGAGGATTGAAGCAAATGCATCGCCGGCACCTAATGTGTCTACCACTTCTTTAGCTTCTATTTGGTAATGATCTGCTTTATTATCCCTAATTAAGGTTGAGCCGGCGGCTCCTTTAGTTACAGCAATCAAATCAATTTTATATTTACCCATCAGTTCAAATGATGATTGCATCATATCAAACTCATTTCCAATTAATAAGTTGTGAAGCAATTTCAATTCATCAATGTTCACTTTTAAAACATCGGCTGATTTAATTGAGCAAATTAGTATATCTTCCGAATAAAAATACTGGCGAATATTCAGATCGCAGAAATACTTGATGTTTTTGCCAAACAAAGATTGGATAGTGTTTCTGGAAACATCATTTCTTTGTGCAAGCGAACCAAAGTAAAGGCAGTCTGTTTCATTATCTATCAGCGTCTGCAATTCAGAGGTATTTTCAATAAAATCATAAGCCCCGTCTGTATCGATGTTGAAGGTTGGTACTTTTTGTTCATCCAGTGTAACATTGGTTATGCCGGTTGGATGATTATGATCATCCTGAATATAATTTGTTAGAATTCCGCTGTTTGTTAAAAACCTTCTCACCTTCTCCCCAAGAACATCGTGCCCAACACGGCTAACGATTGTTCCCTGCCCGGTAAGTTTAAAGATATGAAAGAGAAAATTTATCGGGGCACCGCCAAGGGCTTTAGATGTGGGGTAAACATCAAATAATATTTCTCCTATGGCTGTAACTGCCGGCATAGCTTAACGCCTGTGTTAACTATTATCAAATTACTGTTATTCTAGTTAAATATAAGAAATATAGTGGATATGTTTTACTTTAAAGATAAAAAAAGCGGACCGGAATGATCCGCTTACAATTGTTGGTAGTTATAAACTACTTTTCCTCCGGGGTCTCCTCTTTTTCTACCGGTTTTCCGTGGTCTTCTTCTTTCTGCATCTCCAACCAGGG
>JAZGGS010000053.1:0-6290 GCA_036480595.1 Ignavibacteriaceae bacterium | reverse complement strand
GATTCTTCAGCTTCATAGCTTCGATGGATGAAATCGAGTATTTCTAAAGAGAAGTCTACTATCATAACGTAGAATAAATAACTGGCTAACTTATCCAGGCACTTCATATCTATTTCTTTTTTGCGTAATGGTGTAACAATCATATAAATAAGAAGAACCAATGCAATGCCCGATACGATGGCTGAGAAAAGGAATACAATTGGCATTAAGACGCTAGACCACCATGGGTTCGCTTTTATTGAACCGAATATAAATCCAACATAGCCGTGAAGTAAAAAAGCAGATGGTATACCAATGAGTGTTACTACCTTAATAGATTTTTTATCAAAACTTAGCGCACTTTCAGAAATATCTTTTGAAAAAACAGAAATGATTTTATGAATCCACTTTCTAATCCCTTTTTCTTTTGATGCCCAGATTATTAAATCTTTTCTGTAGTCGAACCATATTTCCAGTAATAGCACAGCCATCAGGTACCATGCATATACGAATCCAAACATTGCCATTGCAGAACTTGAATTTGGTGTTAAGAATATCTCAAATGATTTTTCAGGATGTCCAAGATGTGCTAAAAGCGGCAACGGCGCAACAAATAAAAATGCCAGAGCAGTAAGCATGGATATCCTGTAAGTTGGCTGCAACTCTTTTACATTGAATATTTTTACAAGCGAAGCAAGTATAAAAGCGCCGGCAACTAATCCGGTTATGTATGGATAAATAACTACCAGTAACCCCCAGTGAAGTTCAATCTCATTAGGATAAATATACCCGGTAACTTCTTTTACAATTGAAGATAGATGAATGACTATTTCTTCCAACTTACCTTACCTCCATATCCATGTTTGCATAAAACACCTTTGGTTCTGTGTTCAGAGATGGTTTAAGCACACCTATTGCATGCTTGCGCATAAACCTCATAAGCGGACTGGCTTTTTTCTTTACTTCTCCAAAGATACGTGCCTGTGTAGGACAAGCTTCAACGCAGGCAGGTGAAAGTCCTTCAACAATTCTGTGATAACAAAATGTGCATTTATCAGCGGTAAGTGTCTCAGGGTCTAAATATCTTGCTCCGTAGGGGCAACCCTGAATACAATATCTGCAACCAATACAATATTCCTTATCAACAAGCACTACTCCGTCTTCCAATCTGAATGTTGCACCTACCGGGCATACCTGAACACAGGGAGGATTATCACATTGGTTGCAAAGTTTGGGTACAAAAAAGCTTCTTATTACATTTCCATTAGATTCAATTTGAGGTTTAAAACCATCAATTGCTCCATTGGGGCTATCTACAACTGTCTCTCCCTCTTTAAAGATACGGTATCTTTCGACCCATGTTCTAAAAAAGTATGGTACTTTTGGGACATTGTTTTCTACTTTACAGGCATTTACACATCTGCCGCACCCAATACATTTATTTATATCAATACCCATTCCCCACAAGTGATCTTTAGCATTATAGTCACCAAATAGTACCCAGTCTTTTATTTTTCCAATACTTTCTGCCCCGATGAATTTAGGGAAGAATAAGGCGGTTGCAGAAAAAAGAATATTTCTAATAAATTTTCTTCTTTGGATGTTATTATCCGTGTTAGTTTTCAATTCTTTCACTAAATTGCCTCCGGTAAATGGGGATAATGGCACTGCCAACACATATACCTTTCACCATGAGTTGCGATATCAACTCTTGGAATCTCGTCGGGTGCATCGGAATTATCTGCATGGCAGCCACCGCAAAATTCTCTTTTAGATGGCTTGCTTGGCAGAAATTCTCTTGGTTGTATTTTATGTTCATCAGGTGCCTGATGACAATAAGTGCATTCTACATTAACGTGATGAGAAAGTGATTTTGTTCTTGAAATTTCTGCGTGGCAAGCTTCACATTCTCTGGGTGTTTCCGGCGGTTTCGGATTGTGAGGTTCATGACATGAGATACAGGCCTTCATTGGATTATGAGATGCGGAAACAATTTGGGGAAATCCTGTTGGTCTTGAAGGTATATACTCATGACATAACGGACAGTAACCTCTTTCACGCGGCGCTTCTAATACAAACTCCTCCGGATCATCAATATGTAATGCTGCGGGTCCATGACAAACTTCACAGGAAACGTTTTTATGATACCCTCCACTTTTAGTATCGACAACATCGTCGTGGCAGTCATAACATATAACATGCCCCGCATATTTAATTTCCTGAGATATGATTTCATCAACAGCCGAGGCACGATAATGGCCGTATTTACCAAAATCCGGTGGTACTAAGGCTGATCTTGCAAAAACAAATACAACTATTATTAAGATTAAAAGGATGGATAATCGAGTAACTTGCTCTGGAACTTTTTTACCAAATAACTTCATTTTGTATTTCTCAGTTAAGTAAACAATTTTTTCGAAATGATTTCACATTTACCTGAAAAAACATTATAACTTATCCACAATACGTACCATTATTTATCAACATGATAGAGCAGAGCCATTTTGATAAATTATTGCTGGTTCTAAAGTAATTAATGATAATGACAATTAAAACTAGAGAAAAAATTGTCAATATTTCAAAATCCCTCAAAATTATTAATTGATTAGTAAACAACAATAACCGGAAAAAATTATAATCGTTCGAGCGATTGTTTTGCAAGCGCGCTTGTTTCCGATTCGGAAAATTCTACAATTATCCTGTTCCATATTTCTCTTGCTTGTTCTAAATCGCCGCGGGTTGCAAAAATTGAACCTTTATTATAAAGTGCTTGCACATTATCGGGTTCAAGTTTAAGGATACTGTTGTTATATTCATCTGCTTTATCCAGATTACGCTGGTTGTAATAGATGAAAGATAAGTAAAAAAGTATGTCTGTTCTCGAAGAATCAATTTTCAATATCTTATGGTAATTTGAAACAGCCTCATCATTTTGGTGTGCTGCAGCAAGAAAATCAGCATACTGCCGTATTGCTAATGTATCACCTGGATTCTGCTCAATTGCTTTTCTCAAATCCTCTAACTTTTTATGATATTCTTCTGAAACATTTTGTTCTCCCGGGGAATCATCTCCAGTACCTAATTGTGAGTGAATATCATCCTGCGGCATTTCCTGCTTATTTACTATATCATTTTTTATAGCTTCTTGTTTATCATCTTGCTGTAAAACGATAATTAGTACAATTACAACAGTAAATAATACTGCTCCATAAAAATAGAGTGGTTTGAATTTCATTATTATCTCCTTAAAAAATCCATTTATTTCCGAATATTATTGTTACCCTAACGTGAATAATCATAATTACAAAAATAGCTATTGTAACGGATAAATGTACAACGTGCCGGTAATGAAATAACTTGTGGAAAGTCCGCAGCAGTCCTAAGCCTCTATCAACTTTTATTTCTTGTTATATTCATAACCCTGCAATTCTATTATAATTACAGCAACTATACAAGTATTTATTTTTTTAAGAAGGTTGGAATAAAATCAATTGGAAGGGGATTTTTTGAAATTTAACTCATATAGAATTATGAATACCATCACAAAGTATGAGGTATAAATAAGTGTTGAAGAAACGATTGCAATATGAATAAAATCTATACTGATAAACCTTAATCCCCAAATTGATCCAAATGTTACTAAAACAGAAATTAAAGGTTCGATCATAATAAAATTTTTCCAGAAGCCGTTAACCATTGTATTAAAGTAAAACAATCCTCCTATTACAAAAAATATTAATGCAAAACCGATAATATGATTATGAGTTGTAACTAATAATTCTGAAATTGGTTTAGGATAGTAATCCGGGATATCAAAACCTGCATCTTCCTGGCTTCCACTTATTCTGTTTATTGTTCCATTGGCAGATAGACTGGTGGTCTGGTTTAAATAAACTAATCCAATTATCATTCCGCAGGTAAGAGTAATAAGGAAGAAAGATAAAAATCTCTTTAGCGGTTTATTAAATCTGTATAGCTTGAATTCCATAAACTGTCTTTTATTTCTTTATAAAGCAAACTTATTTTGTAAATTCCTTTTGTTATTGATTTTACAGATATCGTTGCACCAGTTATTCCATCTATATCAGTTCCAACTTTATAACCGGAGTTACTATCTTTTTTCTTAAACTGGGCGGTCCAGTTTTTATTTTGTACTGCACCGCCATAAGGTTCTCTGTACTTTACAATATCTGCCAGGATAATTTTCCCGGAGTCATCAAAAATCACAAGAAAAGTTATCGGCATCTCTTTACCGTAAACATTATCAAGTAAAGCAACGCCGTTTAAAATTTCTTCATTAAATATTTTTAGGATATAAACAGATTCACCGAAAAATTTTTGCTGGGCAATATACTCAACCTTCATCTTTAAGGAATCCGGTATGATATATTTTTCATAATCATATTGTACATCTTTGTTAAAGGTATTTGTGATGATATCTCTCACTACTTCTTTAATCTCCTGCGGAAAAATTTCTTTGCTAAGTGCAGAAACGATAAACACTGTTACGATAAAAATTTTTAGTAATCTATATTTCATTTTAAAACCAACATTCTTAAATAATCTATGTAACAATTAGAACATGTAACCAACGCCAAGATTGAACATTTTACTTGGTATAGTTTCAAGCTCCGCTTGTTTTTCACCATAATCAACTTTAAATACAACCTGGTCTATAGGAAGGAAATTAATACCAACCATCCACTGCGTGTAGTGATACTTTTTTTCTGAATCACCACCGGTTTTGGTTTTAGCTGCCGTGTTTGTATCGGAATATCTTATAAAGGGCACTATTTTCGAATCTATTCTGAACAGACTTCCAATATTGTAGCCAAGATCAAAGTAATAACCTCTTGATGTTTCAATTTCTCCGGAGCCGTAGAAAATATTTCCGGCTTCCAGAACAGCATAAATATTATGTGCCTGGTATTGTGCATGAAATTCTACCAGGTTGATTTCATTTGTAATAGAATCGCCTTTTGCAATATTATAGATATAAGAAGCACCAATCCTTAACCCGGGTAAACCTACAAAATCAACCCTTCCGTTATAAAGAAGGTTCTCAGCATCAACTTTAAAACCTTTCTCTCGTCCGCCTCTAATTCCTGATTTTGCACTGAATTCATCAGCATTAAGTCCTTCCATAACGCTAACCCTGTATTCAAATCCTTCAACAAGTCCATAAACAGCTGCGCCGTTCCCAAACCATGTAGTTGGAATAATAAGCTTGTTGTATTCTGGTCTTTCCACGCCAAAAAATCTGGGAGGTTCATGGTATTCGTTAATTAATCCGGCAGAGACTAAAATAACTCCTGCCTGGAAACCCAAATAGCTTGCATGGTGATAGTTAACAAACGCTTGTTCCAGTTCCAGTTCTCCCTGTCCCTCTTTTACAAAATTGTGTTCCAGTTCAACCTCAGCTCTCAATGACCATCGCTCTGACCATGAATGCCCCAAGAAAACAACAAAACGGTGAAAATCTAACTGCTTTTTCCAGGGATCTCCATCCGTTGAGTATGTGTTGTAATGTAACTCTCCATAACCTGCAACTGTCGTTGTCGGTTCAAAGAAATCAAAATCCTGTGCAAATACAAAACTAGGTATAGAAGCTACCACTATCATTAAAAAAAGTAGTAGTCTTAATCTTATCAAAATATATCTCCGCAATTGAATTATTGAGTAAAATTTTATTATCACTATCTAAACTTAATCTTAATAAGAATAGAAATCAAGTAAATAATTACTGGTGGAGAGGGAATTAATAAGTTAAAATTGATTTTATAACGGTTATTTGATAATTTTCATTTACAAAATTATGGTTTTACACAATCTTACAGCTCCAATTTTTTGATTTGTATTTTTCAAATAGTGAATCCGGAATTTTTTAATCCCGGCAAAACAAATCTTTTTATCATTTTAAATAGATCATTTAATTTTTCCTCTGATACGTTATTCAAAAGGAGTCTTTAATGGGATGGATCTTTAATTTTATTAATTCCTCCATTGGCAAAAAGTTCGTAATGGCTGTAACCGGTTTATCACTTATACTTTTTTTAATGGTGCATCTTGCAGGTAACCTAACCCTATATATCAGCGAAGAAGTTTTTAACGGCTATGTTAGCACTCTCGATATTGTTAAACCGTTAATCAGGATTGTAGAGGTTATTCTTGCTCTGGTATTTGTTCTTCATATTTTTAACGGGATTAAGTTGTGGTTCGAAAATAAGAAGGCGAACCCGATAAAATATAAAGTGAATGCTTCTTCAGAGAATAGTTCATTCTCTTCTCGCTGGATGATATGGACAGGCGGT
>JAZGGS010000052.1:0-12236 GCA_036480595.1 Ignavibacteriaceae bacterium | reverse complement strand
GTTGTATCTTTTCCAACATTCCAACCGGAAATTCCTACACCCCACTTCAAGAAATCTCCGAGGAAAGAAAACTGCTCAATAAATGGAACCTGCTCCCCTAAAGGGACCAACTTCATTTTACCATAGCGCTGCAAATCTCTTGAGCCGGGGACAAGAAGGATAACCGAATTGTAAGTGGCATAATAAGAATCATTCTTCTCACTGTACTTTGCATCATCAGGAAAGTTCTCTTTATCAAAGTAGTACCTTATATCAGGCATACCTGTTAGTATGCCAACCTGTTTCTCTTCAATAAAATTGAAGATCTTATCAGTTATTTGCGGAAACCTTCCTGCTAAAGCGTAAACAGGTAAAGCTGTCTCGGGCCACAAAACAACTTGTGCTCCTTGTTCAACTGCTTTGGTGGATAATTCGAGATAAAGACCAAGCAGGTTATCCAGGTTACCTACTTCCCATTTATTCCAGGGATTAAGATCGGGCTGCACAAGCCCAACTTTTATTTTTCTTTCAGAAATCTTGAATGTTGATCTACTCACCAAACCGTAAACTAAAAACGCAGCAAACAGGATAATTGCTGTGAGCAACGCAGGAGAGATTATTTTTTTATCTGCTTTATATTTTTTATAAGATCTATATAAGAAGATATTAATATAAGCCACTACTACAGACAGACCAAAGGTGCCGATTATCTCCGCACCCTGTATAAAAAGGTTAAACTTTGCAAGTCCATGACCAAGCAGGACCCATGGAAATCTCAGATCAGTTAAGGTTAAAAGGTACTCTGCAGTTACCCAAAAAAGCGGGAAGAAATAAAGAGGACTGATTTTAGGAAAAGTTTTCTTTGCCAGGTAATAAAGAGTTGAAGGAATAAGGAAAACACATGGGTAAGCCAGCAAAAGTGCCCCGCCGCCCATCATTAAAAACGGATCGGCAGATGACTGCCAGCTTCCAACCCAATAAAGTGTGAAGAGACTAAAAACAAATGTAAAAATAAACGTTGCCCTGCTTATCGATACAAGCGATGTTCTTTTTTCAAGAACGCTTAAGTAAGGCAGAAACGCAATAAAAATCAGCAGCGTAAAAGGAAAAGGAAAAGGTGTGAATGAAACGCTCAGCAAAATACCCGAAAGAACCAGCAGCAGCCATTCTTTATTTCTTCTTTTTTTCTCTTCCCTGCTCAAGGGTGTGCTGTATTTTTGAAAAAATTTCAAACTTTACTTTTCTTTTTTCTTAAATAAAACCTGATGATGAAGAACAAAGCTACAACTACTGAAATTCCGATTACAATATTAGTGTAATTGGTAAGATACTGATCAACAAGTTCAACATTATCTCCAAAGATATAACCGAGGTACAAAATAAGTGTGTTCCAGGCAAAAGCAGAAATGGTAGAAAGTATTATGGTTTTTTTAACATCAAGATGGCTTAGCCCGGCAAAGAAGGAGATTACCGCCCTTGTGCCAGGCATAAACCTGTTTGCCAAAATAATTCCATAGCCATATTTCTTAAACCATATTTCAACTTTATCAATTGCATCAACCGGGATAAATTTAAATTTACCTGAATGAATTACTTTTTTATCAACCGTTGAACCTATATAAAACAAAACCATAAATCCTATAACAGTTCCAAGACTTGTTAAAATTAAGGTTGGAATAAAATCAATTATTCCGGTTGCAATAAGTGAACCACCAACAACTACCACAAAATCACTCGGGGAAGGAGGAAATACATTCTCACCAAATGCAAATAAAAAGAGCGTGATATAAATCCAAACCGGGGGGAAGGATGAGATCTGGTTAAGAATACTTTCAAACATTATATACTTCTTTTAACTACAGTTACTGTGGCAAAAGCTGCTATGCCCTCTTCTCTTCCAACAAATCCAAGTCTTTCAGTTGTTGTGGCTTTAAGCGAAACCTGTTCCATTTCTGCATTAATCATTGAAGCGATATTTTCTCTCATCCGTTGTATGTAAGGCGAAAGCTTCGGTTGCTGTAAAGCAATTACAACATCAACATTGCTTAGAGAATAATCTTTTTCTTTAACCAATTTATAAGCTTCGATCAGAAAAAATGAGCTGTCCGCATTCTTATATTTATTATCGGAATCGGGAAAGTGTTTGCCAATATCTCCTAGGGCTAATGAGCCAAGAAGTGCATCAGTAACTGCGTGAAGAACTGCATCAGCATCTGAATGACCGGCTAATCCTTTTTCAAAGGGAATTTCAATTCCGCCGAGTATTAATTTCCTGCCTTTTGTAAAAGCATGAACATCAAAGCCAATTCCGGTTCTGTAATTCATATTTTAATTGATTTTGTAATTTTCAGTTTTATTTAACTTTATTAGTATTCTCTGCAAAAGATCTTTGTGGTCTTTGCGTGAAACTATTTTTCTTATTCCTTACTCCACCATCTTAGGTTCTGGTTCACGCAAAGCTCGCAGAGTTAATTTACGCAAAGTTCGCAAAGAGTAACCGTGCTAAGTTATAAATTGTTTACAATCCGATGAATTCCCTCTTTGAGAAGTTTTGTATTAAAATTAAGTAATAATCCCAGTTTCAAATTTGATAACTTCAAATATGTAAGTAATTGTGCATAATGAACTGGGGCAAGTGATTCAACAGATTTAATTTCTACTATTACTTTATCTTCGATTAATAAATCTAATCTATAACCAATGTCTAACTTTATTTCTTTATAAACGAAAGGCATTGATACCTGTTGTTTGATATCCAAACCAATATCCTTCAGATCGTAAGCTAATGCATTTTCATATGCTGATTCCAATAACCCGGGACCAAGTTTTTTGTGTAATTCAATTGCAGTCCCAATAATTTTATTAGACAAAACATTTTCTGTCATAAATTTTTCCCTCCACTTTTCTTAGCGTTCTTGGCGAAAAACCTTTGCGGTCTTTGCGTGAAACTA
Source organism: Ignavibacteriaceae bacterium (assembly GCA_036480595.1). GTDB lineage: Bacteria > Bacteroidota > Ignavibacteria > Ignavibacteriales > Ignavibacteriaceae > JAZGGS01. The sequence continues at coordinate 9,306 of JAZGGS010000052.1, read as the reverse complement.
TTTTTCTTAATATTTACGATTACTTGATCTCGAAAGTAGTAAATTCATTCAGCGGTTTCTGCCAATCCACTCTGCAGTTTTTTACAGCAGCATGCATTGGCCCAACTTTTAATTTACTTATTAAATCTTCAATCATTGCTTTCTCTCCTTCCACCACTGTAAGCACTTCACCGCTAAAAAGGTTTTCGGAGAAACCATTCAAATCAAGTCCTTTTGCTTCTCTAAGTACAAAGTACCTGTAACCGACGCCCTGCACCAAACCATTCACTATTATTTCTGCTCTTACTTCCATCAGTTTAGTTTTAATTACTTTAAAATCTTTATTAGATTGAAAAGAAAATTAGATAATTTTTAACTTTCTACAAAAAGAATGCTGGTCACAAAAAATAGTATGCGGTTCATTTATTTTTATCGGATGTGTAACCAAATGATTTCAAAAAGTTCTCACTGGAGCGCCATTTTTTTCTAACTTTAACTCTCAACTCAAGGAAAACTTCTCTCTCTAAAAATCCTTCTATAGATTCCCTGGCTGCCTGACCAAGGTTTTTAATTGCAGCACCTCGCTTCCCAATAATAATTGCCTTCTGGCTCTCCTTCTCAACTACAATCTCCGCGCTTATGTAATCTTTCCTGTTTTCTCTTTCCTTAAATTCTGCAATAAGTACCTCGCAACTGTAAGGCACTTCTTCACGGTACTGCTCCAAAATAGTTTCGCGTATAAGTTCCGTAACAAAAAATCTTTCATTCTGCTCCGCAACAATATCATCCGGGTAAAACTTTGGTCCTTCAGGTAAATACTCATTTATAGTTTGCAGGAGTTTTTTAGTGTTAAAATTTTGTAATGCTGAAAGAGGAATTATTTCATCAAATTTTCCAGACTTCTTAAAATGCTCCAAAATAATTTTTACTTTTTCCTGCGGCAGAAGATCAACTTTATTTAGCACAAGTATCTTCTTAACGGGTGAAGTTAAAATATTCCCTTTTACGTAACTATTATTTAGAGCTTTATTGCCTGCGGGATCATGCTCAACATCCAACAACAAAACAATAACATCGGCATCCCTGCCGGAGAGCTTTACGTCAGCCATCATCTTTTCCTGCAGAAGATAAGCAGGATCAAGTATTCCGGGAGTATCGATGAAAATAACCTGAAAATTTTCTTCACTTAAAATTCCAAGGATCCTCTTGCGGGTAGTCTGTGGTTTTAAGTTAGTAATAGAAATCTTTTGCCCAAGCAAAGTATTAAGTAAAGTTGATTTACCCGCATTGGGCAATCCAAGTATTGCAGCGTAACCTGATTTATGAATCATTAATTATCTTAAAAAATTTTTAATTGTTTTATCACAATTTATTGAAGGATTGGAAACATTAAAAGGTGAAATGAAAAACAGTGCGAAATAATTTAACAGCAAATTATAACTAAGTGCTTAAATTTGCTTTATTCCGCTTTTGATTCTCAAAGAAGAAATAACCGGAAATTATTATACCAAGCGATAAGACTAAGCCAATAAGAGAGAGATTTTTTGAGCTGAAAATCTGCTTCAATTCGAGGATCAATCCATTGCTTAACTGGTATACGGTTTCAGTTACTTGTGTTGATTCAGTTTGAGGGGAAGAAGTGGAAATAATTGTCGTGGCTACATAAGCCACAATACCAACACATATAAAGATAAAAATTGATGCAATTATAAAAATAAAATATTTTTGATGACGTGGTAATTCAAATTTTTTACCGAGTTTGGAAATTACAAGCTGTGTAAAATCTTTGCTGGTCTCATCTTCCTTTAATTGAGAGAGTTCATCGTGAATAACTTTAAGAGCACTAAATCGTTTTCTGTCATTTTCAGAACTTGCAAGTAACTTCTCAACTTCTTCCCTTTTCTGCTCATTCAAATTGCCGTCGAGAAATTCATTCAGAATTTCATCAGTTAATAAATTCATATCAGTTCCTCAACAAGGTTCTTTTCAATTATTATATCCTTCAAAGCACTTCTAGATCGGTGAAGAATTACTTTTACATTTGAAACTGAAATTTCTAAAATTTTACTAATTTCTTCGCAGCTCATTTCATTTAAATAATAAAGATTTATAACAGTTGCAAACCTTTCCGGTAATTGGTTTACAAGATCATTAATAAAAACGGAAAGATCTTTTTTCTCAGAACTTCTAAAATCATAATCGCTTTTTAAATCAAAATGGTCGTCAACTGAAGACATTTCGTTTTCTGTTTTCCTTTTCTTTGATGATAATTTTGTTAACGCCGTATTATACACTATTCTATAAAACCATGTTGAAAACTTTGCCTCTCCTTTAAAATTACTTAAAGAGTTATAAGCTTTAAGGAAACAATCCTGTAAAGTCTCTTCAGCATCCTGTTCATTCTTCAGCATCCTTTTCAGCAGGGAAAAAGCTTTGTTTTTGTATCTATCAACAATAATAGAGTAATCCGCCTGGTTTCCGCTTATTACAGAATCTAATATCTCCTGATCAGAAAGTTTTTTCATCCGAATTTATGACTAAAAAAGAATTAAATAGGTTACACACTAACCGCATCTTCAAAATACAAAAATGAAGTTATTCAACAAAAGTGGTAATTGCAATTTTAACAACTGTAACCTTTTGCCCAAACCAGGGCCATAATTAGTAAATAATCCGATTTGTAACCGGTTGGGAAAAAGTTTAGTCATAAGTATCAGATAACAAAAAAGGAGTTAAAAATGGAAGGCACAATAGCAGTATTTATTCCAATAATAATGGTGTTGGTTATAGGGCTGGTTTTCGTTACTTATTTTTATTTCAGATCCCGTGAAAGACAAATGTTAATTGAAAAAGGATTATCCGGGGAGGAGATAAAGCAATTTTTCAATAAGAAAAAAGATCCCTTTATTCTATTAAAGATGGGTGTTATTGCCATATTCTTTGGTGTAGGACTCGGTGTTGGAATGTTATCGGGCGATGAAGCAGCCAGGGAAATCTGGGTTGCGCCATCGATATTTGTATTTACAGGTCTTGGATTTGTAATTGCAAATATTATGGGGAACAAAATGAGGAAACAATATAAACCGGATGAAGTTTAACTTAAGGAAAGAGATTTTTTAATAGTCATTCCGAGCAGAGCGAAGTATCTTCTTCATTAAAAAAAGATTCTTCGCAATTTTTTCAGAATTATCTAAATTTTCTATCCGGTTAGATTAACCTTCCTGCTCTTCAAGCCATCTTTCAGCATCAATAGCTGCCATGCAACCTGAACCGGCTGCAGTAACTGCCTGCCTGTATTTACTATCTGCAACGTCACCCGCGACAAAAACACCTTCAACATTTGTATAAGTTGAACCAGGTTTTACTTTAAGGTAGCCAACATCATCCATATCAATCACACCTGTAAAAAGTGATGTGTTAGGTTTGTGCCCAATACCAATAAAAAGTCCGTCCGCTGTAAGATCTTCTAGTGAATGATCTCGTGTATCTTCCAGAACAACGTGGGTCATTCTCTTTGTCCCATTCTCTTCCACACCCACAACTTCTTTAATAACTTTATTCAATAAGAATTTAATTTTAGGATTTTTTTCTGCACGATCCATCATATGCTTCGAAGCCCTGAATCCCTCTCGCCTGTGAATTATAGTAACCTCTTTAGCATGATTGGTAAGATAGATTGCCTCTTCCATTGCAGTATCGCCGCCGCCAACAACCAGCACTTTCTGATCTTTAAAAAAGAAACCATCGCAGGTAGCACATGCTGAAACACCAAAGCCCATGTAGTGGCTCTCGCTTTCCAGTCCTAATAATTTGGCAGAAGCTCCTGTGGCAACAATTACAGCGTCGGCTGTGTACTCCTCATCATTTGATTTTAATTTGAATGGTTTCCGGGAGAAATCAACTTCTGTAATCTCTTTAAATAAACATTCTGTTCCAAATCTTTGAACCTGCTTGCGCATCGTATCCATAAGCTCCGGACCCATCACTCCATTTTCAAAGCCGGGATAGTTTTCAACATCGGTTGTAATTGTTAGCTGCCCGCCGGGTTGCATCCCTTCAAACAAAACCGGTTTCAGGTTTGCTCTTGCCGTATAAAGTGCAGCAGTAAATCCAGCCGGACCTGATCCAATTATTATAACTTTATGATGATTATCAGCCATTTAAATACCTCTGGTTAAAGTGATCAAATATATTTTAAAATCTTTAGAAATTTGATTCAGTAAATTTAATAAAGTTTCAGGTATGGATTGAAGAGTGATAAAGAACACTTACCTGTTTTTCAGAAGGAACTCTGCGTTTCTTTTAAGACCTATTAATTTTGTTCTTTTTACAGGACTGAGTTTAAATCTTTTTGTGAATTCAGTTTCATTCATTTTCAGAACTTCTTCCAGGTTCATCTCTGTAATTTCCGGGTGAAGAAAATCTTTAATGTGAGTTGGGGTGGAAAATTTTTTATTCCAGGGACAAACATCCTGGCATATATCACAGCCAAAAAGCCAGCCATCAAATTTTCCGATCAATTTTTCCGGGATTTCATCTTTGTTTTCAATGGTTAAATAGGAAATGCATTTATTAGAATCCACAACATAATCAGAAACAATTGCGTCTGTTGGACAGGCATCAATGCAGGCGGTGCAGCTTCCGCAGAAATCAGGAATTTGTTCTGTGTATTCAAAAACTGAGTTGGTAATTATATTCGCAATGAATATCCAGCTGCCAAACTCCCTGTTTATTATGTTTGAATGTTTTCCCATCCAGCCGATACCTGCTTTAGCTGCCCACGCTTTATCCATTACAGGACCTGTATCTACGTATGAAATAGATTCAAAACCAGGATCGTATTCCTTAAGTTCTTCTTCAAGTTCATCCAGCATAGCCCATATAATTAAATGATAATCTTTACCCCAGGCATACCTGGAAATTTTCCCGTTTGAATTATGCTGTGAATGATGATCATCATTAAAATAATTTACTGCAAAAGAAATTACACTGTTTGCCGAGGAAAGAATTTTAGATACATCTTTTCGCTTCTCCCTGTTCCGTTCCATATATTCCATTCCTGCGTGGTAATCAATCTTCAGCCATTGTTCTAATTTTTCAACTTCAACTATTAACTCTTCAGCTTGTGCAAAACCAACAAGATCAAAGCCGGTTGCTTTTGCTTTCTGAATTACTAATTCGTTTGTGAGTTTCATTTAGCTGAGTGATTACCAATTCAACTTTTTCTGATTGACTTTAACATAAACATCATCGCCAACTAATTCTACCTTATAAGTTTCCAATCCATCACTGCCGGAAGATTTCTTACCTGTTTCAATATCGAACTTCCAGCCATGCGATGAACAAACAATGCAATTGTTTTCTAAAAAACCTTCGAAAATAATCGCGGCGTGCTGATGCGGACAGATATTATTTAATGCGTAAACTTTACCATCAAGCTTAAAAAGCGCAATGTCAACATCATCAATTATGAATCTTTTACCTTTACCTTCCTGCAGATCATTAAGAGAGCATACTTTCCGGTAGCACTCATCTTCAAGCTTCTTTAAAATTTCCGAATGTTTTATCAACTCGTATTCCTTTATCAGTATGTTTAACTGTTGCACAGGCAATTTCCGGATCGTGCTCGAAAAAGAGGAGCCAGTTTTCATCAACTGCTTGTTGTAGTATTTTTACTTTTTCTTTTATTGTTATGAGCGGTTGAAGATCGTAACCCATTATGTAAGGAATTGGAATGTGCGAAACGAACGGGAGAAGATCGCAGCAGTAAACCAAAGTGTTTGCTGAATCGGATATCTTTAACATCTGCTGTCCAAAGGTATGACCATTGATTACAATAAAATCGATTTCATCATCAAGCCGGGCATCTCCAATTGTAAAATTTAATACTCCTTCTTCAAACAGCGGAACAAAGTTACTTTTTACGTAGCTCCCCTTATCTCTATCCAATGGTTTAACAGCCCAATCATAATTTTGTTTTTGAATAAAGTAGTGAGCATTTGGAAATGCCGGAATAAGTTTGCCATTTTGCAGTTTTGTAGAGCCGCCGCAATGATCAAAATGAAGATGTGTTAAGAAAACATCAGTTATATCATCAGCTTTAAGACCATGAACTGCAAGCCCCTTTTCCATGCTTGTATTGCTGTCAATATCATAAATTCTTTTCTCCTTGTCATCCAATTTATCCCCCATTCCAACATCCACTATTATTTTTCTATTTTCGCTTTCCAATAGAAGATTACGGGTGGATAATTTTACGCGGTTGCTTTCATCGGCAGGATTTGTTTTTTGCCACAGCGGTTTGGGAATAATTCCAAACATAGCGCCGCCATCCAATCCAAAATAACCGGATTCAATAATTTTTAATCTGTACTTACCAATTTTCATTTTTGTTTTTCACATTTTGTTTAACGGGATTGTAAACTTAAGGAAGATTACAGAAATTTAAAAAAAAAGGCACCATAAGGTGCCTTAAAAATGGGGAAATAAAATTACCTGCCTAATCCATCTAAATACTCTTTCTTCTTCAACAGTTCATCTTCGCTTTCTTCATGCTTAGGATCCGGTAAGCAGCAATCAACAGGACAAACAGCAGCACACTGTGGCTCATCGTGAAATCCTTTGCATTCAGTACATTTATCCGGTGCAATATAAAAGAGTTCATCAGAGTAGAAGCCCTCAGCTCCGGAAGGAGCAGCAGCACTATCACCATAAGTGGTTCCAGCTAGTTCCCATTCAACTCCGCCTTCATAAATTGCTGTATTAGGGCATTCTGGCTCGCAAGCACCACAATTAATGCACTCTTCAGTTATGTATATAGCCATAATTTTCTCCTTTAAACGTTTAGCTTTCTAAATGACTGTTTTTCAATAAATTATTCAATTCGACCTGTCAATATTGCAAAAATTCCCGTCTCGTTCAAGATATCTCAAATCTTGTTAATAAATAGAGTGATTCCAAGCACAATAATTTCAGATATATTTCAACTCTTTTATCTGTTATTCTTTTCTTCGATGTAACCGGTAATCTTTTGTCTTCCATCCCAAATTCTGAAATCAGGATTTCCTGCTTCGGTCTTTTTAGGTAAGACTGTTATATCAATTTTTCTTTTTCTTTTCTTTTCCGAATATTCTTCAAGAAAGGATTTAAGAATAGGATAGTAAGATTCCTCTCTTGCATCACCACGATTAAAAGTTTTAGAGATATTTTTTAAATAATTTGTAAGCATTATAAAATCTATCTATTTTTTAAATACTGTTTTAAATCACGGTAATAATTTTCGTGCGGACCAATCATTATTAATTCAAGTCTGTTTTTCTTTATACGATAAGCCAAAAGATATTGCTGTGCTTTTAATTTGAACTTATAAACGAACACTCCTTGTAAATCGCCCTTTTTCCCCTCACCTATGTTAGGATTTTCAAGTAGTTTTTTGATGTGATAATCTAAAGATTTTTTCTGATCAATGTGAAATTTTTTAACCCTGCGGGCAAATGAGGGAGATTGAATTACTTTCATAAAAATCAACCGAATTTATATTCGGTTCCCCGCTTGCTGTCTAACTCTTCAATTCCAATTAATATTTCTTTGATTAGTTTATAAGACAGCGATGGATTTTGTTCAGCTATTTTACCGATTTTTGCCCAATACTCTATCTGTCCTGTAACGGAACGATTTTCTACTTTAGATAAAATTTTTGCTTCCTTTATTAGTTCATTCGAAATTCTTACTGCAATGCTCATAATTACTTCCTTTCTTCATTTACATTGCAACAATATAGAACATTTTGTTGCAATATGCAACAGATTTTTTGCCGCTAATTCAGTTCACTTTTCTTCTCACGGCAGCTCCTTGCTGTGTTATAAATTGGTCGTCTCTATCGAGACTAACTACTCCAGTGTTAAATTTTCAAACTTACTATTATCTCGAATCAACATTCTCTTCTAGCTGTCTATCTAACTTCAATTTATTATCCAGGTTGGAAATTCTTAGTGCAAGTTCAGTGATAAGTGTTGATATCTTCTCAATCTTTTTGAAGTTTATTTTCTCTACATCATCAGTCGGCTGGTGATAATCTTCAGTCATATGATCATAAAAGAACACTATTGGTATTCCGTGTTTTGCATAATTGTAATGATCACTCCGGTAATAATACTTGTTAGGATCATTAGGATCATCAAAAGTGTAATCTAAAACAAGATCTGCTGTTTCATCATTTACTATTTGTACGAGTTCATAAAGTTCGGTACTAAGTTTACCGGAACCGATACAAAAAATTGAATCGGTGCTTTCCCTTCCTACCATATCGATATTGATATTCACAACCAGGTCTTCCATAAAAGTACTGCTTCCGGTTAAATATTCTGAGCCAAGCAATCCTTTCTCCTCAGCTGCATGAAAAATTACAAGAATAGAACGCCGGTTTTCTTTTAGCAAAGATATTCTTCTGGCGGCTTCCAGGATGGCAACAGTACCGGAGCCGTTATCATCGGCGCCGTTGTGAATTTCACCTTCTGTTATTCCAACGTGATCATAATGAGCACCGAATGTTACATACTCATCCAGCAGTTCCGCATCTGTTCCTTCAATTATCCCAATTATGTTTCTTGATGTTCTAATCTCGTTGTATGCTGTGTAATCAAGTTTAACTTTTTTACTAAGTGAAAATGTTTCTGGTATTTCCCCCTTATCAACAGTTTCACTTATCTCTTCAAACGAATATTTATCATCCGAAAGAAGTTCGCTTACAGATGCATTAGAAAGCATGATAACCGGAATTGTTGCTTCATCATTTTCTCGTTCATCACTGATTAGTTCGAAAGATGTATTAATTGCACGACGCTTAATCAATCTCCAATATTTTATAATTGAAGTTGGCGGAATAAAGAGAATACCCGTTGCGCCATTTTCAACAGCAGCTTCAATTTTATAATGCGCATCAGAATATTTTGCTTGATCTTCATCCGAAAAAAAATTTTCTCCATTGAGTTGAGGTGCATCACGGAAAACAAGCACAACTTTTCCACTTACATCTAAATTTTCATAATCATCATAGCCGTAATTCTTTGCAATAATTCCGTAACGTGCAAAAACAATTTCATAATTCTTACCGGAAAATTGTTCAGCAGGCAGTGGAGTTTTGAATAATAAAAAATCATCACCTAGTTTAAGTTCTGTTTCTCCGTCATCGGCAACAAATGTTACCTTTGAATTTTCATCCACCCATCTTACATCAACTTCAAAATTCTGGAAGTAAGTTCCATCGTCACCAAAAGGATTTACACCGTAGCTCTCCAATTCCTTGGCAATATAAATCGAGGAAATCAT
>JAZGGS010000051.1:0-19357 GCA_036480595.1 Ignavibacteriaceae bacterium | reverse complement strand
GGAAAAGTTTCCGCAGTAACAATGGGTCCGCCTCGTGCTTCGGATATTTTACGCGAGTGCCTTTTTATGGGAGCCGATGAAGTTTGCCTTATTACAGACCGGAAATTTGCAGGCGCCGATACACTTGCAACTTCCTACGTTTTAAGTAAAGCAATAGAAAAACTTGGCAAGTTCGATTTCATTTTTGCAGGAAGACAGGCAATAGACGGCGATACTGCACAGGTTGGTCCGCAAACAGCCGAAAAGTTAAGTGTGCCGCAGATAACCTACACCGAAGAAATTATTGAAGTAAAAAAAGATAAAATAAGGATCAAAAGAAAGATAGACGGCGGGTACGAAATTGTGGAAAGCACTATCCCCGTTTTAATCACTGTTCTTAAAGATGTTGTTGATCCCCGTCCTTTCAGTTCTAAGAGAGTGATGGCTTACAAAAACGCCAAATCACTCATAGAGCTTGAAAAACTTGCAGAAGATAACTCGCTGCTTGCTGTAGATAAACTCGTTCACGAGTTTGAAGAGCGCGGGCTTTACATTAACACACTTACAACCGATGACCTTGACGTTGATATTGAAAGATGCGGAATAAAAGGTTCGCCTACTAAAGTTTATAAGGTTGAATCGGTTGTGCTTGGCGGCGGGGAACATGCAAAGGTTGAACCAACCAAAGCCGGGTTGGGAGAACTGGTCGATCAATTAATGGCTGATCACATTTTCGGATAAGGAAGATTTATGGAGTTTAAAAACGAAATATGGGTTTTTATTGAACAGCGCAACGGCAAACCTGCCGATGTAAGCTTTGAGCTGCTCTGCAAAGGACACAAGCTTACCGAGGCAATGGGCGGAACGCTTAAGGCAATTGTAATAGGCGATGATGTTGGCGGTATTGCAAAACAAACTTTTACATACGGTGCAAACGAAGCGGTGGTAATTGAAGACAAATCACTTTTGCACTACCGCACACTACCTTACTCAAGGATCTTAAATAATCTTGTTAAGGAACATGTTCCGCGGATAGTTTTGTTTGGTGCAACTGTAATTGGAAGAGATCTTGCACCAAGGGTTGCGTCCCATACTAAGAGCGGCTTAACAGCAGACTGTACTGATCTTCAGATTGAAAATGTGAAATATTTAAAAGTAGATCACCCAAATCTTCTTTTACAAATAAGACCTGCTTTTGGCGGAAACATTATTGCAACAATCATCACTCCCGATGTGCCAACACAAATGGCAACGGTACGCGAAGGTGTTATGGAACTTCATCCTCTCGAAAAACCGTTTGACGGAAAGATCACTAAACTTGAATACAAACACGATCCTGTTGATGATCTTATCCGGATTATAGAACAGCATATGGAGGATAATAAAGTAAATCTTAAAAGTGCACCAATAATAGTTGCAGGCGGCTACGGGTTAGGATCGAAAGAAAACTTCAGGTTGGTGGAAGAGCTTGCACATACAATAGGCGGAGAAGTGGCGGGCAGCCGTGCCGCTGTAGATGCCGGCTTCGTTACTCCCGAAAGGCAGGTTGGACAGACAGGTGTTACTGTTCGCCCAAAGCTTTACATCGCAATTGGAATATCGGGTGCAATACAGCACAGGGCTGGCATGCAGGACTCAAACAAAATCATTGCAATAAACAACGACCCCGAAGCACCGATATTTGGTGTGGCGCATTACGGTATTGTTGGTGACGCAACCGAAGTTATTCCGACCTTTATTGAAACCTATAAGCATAAACTGAAATAGGAACAAAGATGCCAAACTTTTTTACAGACAACAGAGATCTTCAATTTATTTTTAACAATCTTAATCTAAAAGAAGTTGTTGAAATTGCAGAAGAAGAATTTGAGCTTTCTAAGGAATTTAATTACGCACCTGTTAATTATGAAGACGCGATGGACAACTATTACAAAGTGATGGAAGTAATTGGAGATATTTCCGGCAACTTTATTGCAGAGCGTGCTGCAGGCGTAGATGAAGAAGGAGCAGTTTTTAAAGACGGAAAAGTTCATTACGCAAAGGGGACAACGGAGAACCTTAAAAAGCTTGCACAGGCAGACCTTAGGGGGATGATCTTTCCTTATAAGTACGGAGGTTTGAATTTCCCTTTCACTTTGTATGTTATGGGAATTGAAATGATGTCCCGCGCCGACGCATCTCTTATGAACATTTTTGGTTTGCAGGATATTGGTGATACAATAATGAAATTTGGGGATGAAGAACAGAGGAAAGAGTTTCTTCCCGGTTTCTGTAATGGAAAAGTTACCGGCGCAATGGCTTTAACCGAACCGGATGCCGGTTCCGATCTCCAGGCAGTTAAGATGCATGCTTACCAGGATGAAAAGGGCAAGTGGTTCTTAAAAGGAGTTAAAAGATTTATTACAAACGGCAACGGTGATATTCTTTTAGTACTTGCACGTTCAGAACCGGGTACAAAAGATGGACGCGGTTTAAGTATATTTGCCTGCTATGGCGATGAAACGGTTAAGGTTAGAAGAATAGAAAACAAGCTCGGCATACATGGTTCTCCAACGTGCGAACTTCAGTTTAACGATACTCCCGCGCAGCTAGTTGGCAGCAGAAGGTTTGGGTTAATAAAATATGTTTTCGATCTAATGTTCCGTGCAAGAATGGGAGTTTCGGCGCAGGCACTCGGTATTGCGCAGGCAGCTTACGAAGAAGCATTAAAATATGCAAAGGAAAGAGAACAGTTTGGTAAATCTATTTACAACATTCCTGTTGTTGCAAATATGCTCATCGATATGAGGGTAATGCTGGAAGCTAACCGCGCACTCTTTTACAGCGCAGCATATTCCGTAGATATAAAAGAAAAGCTGGAAGAAAAAATCAATAAGCTTAAAGCTGAAGGTAAACCGTTCACGGAAGAAAAATTAAGATTGAAAAAAGCTACAAAGGAAGCAAACCTTTTAACTCCTGTTTCAAAGTATGTTTTAACAGAATGTTCCAACAAGATTACCTACGATTCGCTGCAGATACACGGTGGCACAGGTTATATGAAGGAGTTTAAAATTGAAAGGTTAACCCGCGATGCACGAATAACAAACATCTACGAAGGCACCTCGCAGCTTCAGATTGTTGCTGCAATTGGCGGAGTGATGAACGATGTTTTTGCTGAATACTTTGATAAACGGGAAAAGAAAAATTACAAAGGAGGAGTTGCCTCGCTTGTTAATCATCTTATCGAGATAAGAGAGATATTTAAAGACTGTCTTAAATATATTGTTGAAAAGAAAGACCCCTCTTTCCAGGATGTTGCTGCAAAAGATTTAGTGGAACTCTACAGCTATATTTACATCGGTTACCTGCTGCTAGACCAGGCAGAGATTGAACCGAAAAAAGTTTTTGTGGCTAACCGCTATGTGCTTACTTCACTTGCCGGCGCAAGGAAGAATTCAGAATCTATAAAAGCAGGTTTATTCAACGATATTCTGCACGCAGAAGAGATTTTATCTTAACAATTTATTAATATAATTACAGGTAAACTAAAATTATGAGTGACAAAAAATTATATTACTACCGCATTTATGATGATAAGGAAAAATTGAATTACTTAAAAAGTTCGCTTCCTCATAATGAAGTAGAGCATTGGTTAAAGGAATACGAAGGAGCTCACCAAAAATACTTTAACCCGGAGTTTATTAGTTTTCTTCAGGAACATGATACGGAAGCGGAAATCATTGAAGTAAGCGATATTTCCTATTAATCCATCCGTTGTTGATTATCGCTTAGAGATTCCCGGCACACTGTATAGTTAAATGTTGTCTTCTGCCAGGAATCATTTTTTTACTAAAAGTATTCGGGGAAGTTTGTAAATTTGTAAATGTTTTTTCTAATTCTTTCATCAGTCTAAAAATTTAACTTGCAACTTTTATATTATACAAATCCACAAAACATTTAGGAGAGAAAATTATGGCAGATAAAAAAGCTGATCTCGCCGGACCCGGCATAGGCACTTATGAAGAAGTTGAACAGATCCTTCCTTCAGATTATGAACCGTTGCTTAATAATAAAGAAACGCAAATTGCACTCTTCGAAGTAAAAAAATACATTGAGGAAAACCTTGCTAAAGAGTTAAACCTCATCCGTGTCGAAAGTCCGTTGATAGTTGACAGGGACAGCGGGATGAATGATTATCTCGATAGAGATGGCTCACGTACACCGATCGATTTTCATATTTCGAATGATTATGAGAAGAATGCAGTTGATGCGCAGGTTGTGCAGGCAGCCACTAAATGGAAAAGATGGGCGCTGAAGCAATTTGGCATGGGAATGGGAGAGGGCTTGTTCACAGATATGCGTGCAGTTCGTAAAGATTATTTCTTAGATCACGATCACAGTGCGTATGTAGATCAGTGGGATTGGGAAAGGGTAATGTCTGCTGATGACAGGACCCTGGACTTCTTAAAAGATGTTGTTAAAAAACTCTGGAAAGTTATTGTAGGTGCTGGAAAGCATGCTGAGGAACTCTTCCCGAAGTTAAAAGGCAAATACCCTGATTTCCCCGAAGAATTAACCTTCCTGCATGCAGAAGAGATACTTGAGATGTATCCCGATCTTCCGCGTAAACAAAGGGAAACAGAAGTTATTAAGAAATATCCTGCTGTTTTTATAATCGGAATTGGATGGACACTTGAGGATGGTTATCCGCATGAGATGAGAGCTGCAGATTATGATGATTGGGTAACCCCGACGATTATTAAAAATGGAAAGAAAATGCATGGTTTAAACGGTGATATCCTTGTCTGGAATCCCGTTACAAAACGTCGTCATGAATTAACGTCCATGGGAATACGGGTTACTAAAGAAACATTAAAGCAGCAATTAGAAATAACAAACCAGCTTGATTTCTTAGAACTGCCTTATCATAAGATGATTCTTAATGATGAAATTCCATTAAGTGTAGGCGGTGGTATCGGGCAGTCACGTACTTATATGTATCTTTTAAGAAAAGCAGCATTAGGTGAATGCAGCGTTACTGTTTGGCCAAAGATTTTAAGGGATATTTGCGCTGATAAGAAGATATATTTGCTTCAGTAAATTTAACACTGCCAGTCACTTTAAAGTGGCTGGCAGTTAACCTGGGATCTACTCCTTCACAAACTCCTTTCCAAAGAAATGCCTGTACCAGAAATTTAACTTGTTGCGCTGTGCATGAATCCATTTTGGAAAACGTACACCATGACGCGAGTTGGGGTAAAACATCATTTCAAAATCTTTATCTAAATCGGTAAGCACATCAATTAATTGGATTGCCTGCTGAATATGAACATTATCATCAAGCATGCCGTGTGTTATAAGCAGCTTCCCCTTGTATTTATCAGCGTGAGTCATAACCGAACCGAATTCATAACCTTCAGGATTTTCATCCGGTTTATCCATGTATCTTTCTGTGTAAACGTTATCATAAAGAAGCCAGTCTGTACCTGCATACTCTGCAATACCGTGAGTAAAATAATCGGCGCCGTAAGTTAATCCAAGTGCAGCAAGGTAGCCGCCGTAACTTCCGCCTTCAATACCAATTCGTGTTTCATCTACAAATGGCTGTTCTCTAAGCCATTTAACAGCTTCAATGTAATCGTGTATTTCCCACTTACCAAGGTTACGGTGCATTTGCGAAACACCTTGTTTACCAAAGTGACTTGATCCCCGGTGATCAACCGCAAAATATATTATACCGGATTGTGCAATGAAGAAACGATTGAGGTAAGAAGAAAATGAATTACGAACATCCTGGTATTCTGGTCCGCCGTAAACAGAAAAAATAACAGGATACTTTTTCTCTTTATCAAAACCGGGCGGGAGTACCCACATTGCCGGCAATTCAAATCCGTCTTCGGTTGTAATAGTTAAGAGTTCGCCGGTTCCAAGATCATATTCATCAAAGAGTTCTGTTTTTCTATCTGAAATTACTCTTATTGATTCCCCGGCACGGTTAAAGAGTTCAAGTTTTGCCGGCTGGTTTATATTACTATAGTTGCTGTAAAAATATGAGCCGTGCGGTGATACATTTGTTTTATGTGTTCCTTCTGTTTCGGTTAACTGAACCAGTTCAGTTCCATCAAGATTTACTTTGTAAAGATGTTTTTCTACTGTACTATTAACTGATCCTTCAAAATAGATTACGCCATTCTCTTCATCTACATTAATAATTTCTTTAACTGCCCAGTCTCCTTCGGTTATTTTGTTTACCAGGTTACCCTGCACATCGTAATAGTAAAGGTGCCTCCACCCTTCTTTATCCGATCTTAAAATAAATCCGCTGCCGTTTTCAAAAATGTATATGTCTTCAAAAAAATTAACCCATGTTGGCTGAACTTCTGTATAAACATTCCTGTTTTTCCCGGAATTTGGATCAGCAGATAATATTTGCAATGTATCCTGTCCCCTGTTCAATACCTGGTAAAACAACTCATTGCTGTTTTTAGTCCAGAAAGGCCACGCAGTATATTGATCAACAGTTTTATCTTCATCCACCCAAACGAGTTTATCTTCATTAAGATAAACAACACCAAGTTTTACATTTGGATTTGGATCGCCGGCTTTTGGATAGTGTGCCCATTCAAGCTCACCATGAACTCCATCAGCAATAAACAGTGGGAATTTGGGAACAGGTGAATCATCAAACCTGAGAAAAGAGATCATCTTGCTATTAGGTGCCCACCAGAATGCTTTGTGCTTTGTAGCTCTTCCCAATATCTCTTCCCAGTAAACCCACGATGCCCACCCATTATAAATTATTTCTGAACCATCAAAAGTTAATTGTGTTTCAACTCCCGTTTCAACATTAACAACAAACAGATTATGCTCTCTTGTAAATGCAACTTTTTTTCCACCCGGTGAAAAGGTGGGATTGTTTTCTGTTGCTTCTGTTTCGGTTAACTTTTTTACTTCGTTTGCTAAAACTGAATAATAGAAAAGATCATTCTCTTTTGTAAAAAGAAATCCTGTATAGTCACTTGTTACATCGCTTGCCCGTGCAGCATCCAGTTCTTCAGGAAGGTTCTCATTTATTTCCGTATAATTTACAAACACACTTTCTTCACCTGTTGCAGCATTAATTTTCATAAGATAATTGTTACTTTCTTCCCGTTTCATTTGAAGATAATGCTCATCATCAAGCCATCCCTTTAAAGTAGGGAGTCTTTTTAAAATTTTTGGTTCACCAAACTCGTATACCTGTTTGAATGTTAACTGTTCATTTTGTGCCTGGGTAGTGAATTGTAGTGCTATTGAAGTAAGAATAAATACAGTTAATAGAGAACGCCTGGTTTTTAATAAATTCATTTTGTACTCTACGAATATAATTTGGAAAAAATTTCAAAATCAATGTTTTAGATAACGTCAAATATCGCTCTATTAGCAAACTCTTTCAAACCGTTAAAATAATTATGGTAAAAACCGATTGTTTTTTTTAATTCACTAAAAATAACGTTAATTTTCGAGCGAAAATACGAATAGGATATATTAGTTCTTGCTCGTCTTCTTGTAGAACTGGTAATATCATTTTCAGTTATGGGATTATAATTCCACAAAATATCTGCGATATCTTTTTCACAGGAGTTGTTTAATGTATTTTAGTCCGATCGATCAATTAGCTATTAATACGATAAGATGTCTAACTATTGATGCAATTGAAAAAGCAAATTCAGGGCATCCCGGCATGCCTATGGGTTGTGCCCCGCTTGCACATGCACTTTACACAAAATATATGAATCATAACCCTGAGAACCCAAACTGGGTTAACCGCGATAGGTTTGTTCTTTCTGCAGGGCATGGCAGCATGCTTTTGTATTCAACACTTCATCTGTGTGGTTATAAAATTTCTTTAGATGATCTTAAAAATTTCCGCCAATGGGATGGCATAACGGCTGGTCATCCTGAGTATGGATTAGCACCCGGAGTTGAAACAACTACGGGTCCGTTAGGGCAGGGTTTTGCAAACGCGGTTGGGATGGCAATTGCGCAGGAATATCTTGGTTCGATATTTAATAAAGATGATATAAAATTATTGGGTCACTTTATTTATGGTATATGCGGTGACGGCGATATAATGGAAGGAATCTCCCACGAATCTGCTTCTCTTGCCGGACACCTGAAGCTGGGCAAGTTGATTATGTTCTACGATGATAACGGTATAAGCATTGATGGCAGCACCGACCTTACATTTTCTGAAGATGTTGAAAAAAGATTTAATGCTTACGGATGGCAGGTCTTTAATATTAATGATATTAATGATTTGAACCAGATAGATAAAGCTGTTAAAGCAGCACAGGCAGAAGAACGAAAACCATCTTTAATAATTACAAAAACACATATAGGTTTCGGAAGCCCGAATAAACAAGATACGGCAGCATCTCACGGTTCACCGCTTGGTGAAGAGGAGGTTAAGCTGACCAAGAAGAATCTAAACTGGCAGGAAGAATCTCCTTTCTTTATACCGGCTGAAGTTTATGATTTGTACAAAGAAAGAAAAGAAGAATTAATTAAATTGGAAACCGAATGGAATGATAATTTTGAAAAATATAAATCTAAATATCCAAATAAAGCAGAAGAATTTATAAATATGATGAATGGAAACCATGGTAATGAATGGGAAAATGAATTACCAATATTTAAAGACTTTAATGAAAAGATAGCAACAAGAAAAGTTTCCGGTTCGGTTTTAAATTATATTGCAAAAAAACTTCCCGGTCTTATTGGCGGTTCAGCGGACCTTGCAGGATCTAATAATACAATGCTTAAAGAATTTCCTGCTTTCTCAGCAGAAGAGAGAGAGGGCAGAAATTTTCATTTCGGGATAAGAGAACACGGGATGGGAGGGATACTAAACGGCATGGCTTTGTATGGCGGTGTTATTCCTTACGGCGGTACCTTTTTAGTTTTCTCCGATTACCTGCGTCCTTCAATAAGATTAGCCGCTCTTTCTCATCTTAAACCAATTTATATTTTTACTCACGACAGTATCGGTTTGGGCGAGGATGGTCCTACTCATCAGCCAGTTGAGCAGCTTGCTTCATTAAGAACTGTTCCGGGTCTGGTTGTTATCCGTCCTGCGGATGCTAACGAAACGGTTCATGGTTGGAAGGTAGCCATAAACCGCAAGGGATCGCCGGTGGCATTTATTTTAACAAGGCAAAAAATACCCGTATTAGATCGTTCACAACTTGCATCAGCGGAGCAGGTTGAAAAAGGAGCGTATATTTTAAAAGATTGCCAAAACGAACCGGATGTAATTCTTCTTGCTTCCGGCTCAGAAGTAAATACAGCATTGCAGGCTTCAGATATTCTTCAATCGGGTGGAATAAATGTAAGGGTTGTTAGTTTTCCAAGCTGGGAATTGTTTGAAGAGCAGCCGGACGATTATAAAAATTACGTATTACCTTCATCAATTAAAGCAAGAGTTTCTGTTGAAGCGGGTGTTAAACAGGGCTGGGAAAAATATGTTGGTGATTATGGTGAATCGATAAGTATTGAAAAGTTCGGGGCTTCTGCACCTGCAGATGTTTTATTCAAAGAGTATGGTTTTACACCTGAGAATATAGTTTTAAAAGTTCAAAAAGTATTAAACAAAATTGAGGAGAGAAAAGCATAAAAAAAATTATCATAATAGTAGCGGGAATTATACTAGTATTACAGTTTTTCCCGGTTAAAAGGGATAATCCCCGTATAACTGCCGATTTTTATACACCGGCAGTTGTAAAAAATATTTTTACCAGAGGTTGTTACAATTGCCATTCCAACCAAACCAAGTGGCCCTGGTATGCTTACGTAGCGCCGGTTAGCTGGATTGTTGCACAAAATGTTAATGAAGGAAGAGCAAAATTAAATTTCTCAGAATGGGGAACTTACTCCGGTGAAAAGCGCGCCGAGCTTATGGGAAAGATTTGGGAAAAGTTGGATGAAGACAGGATGCCCCCCGGACTTTATTCGCTCATGCATTCAGATTCAAAAATTTCTATTGAGGAAAAAAGCTTAATAAAAAGTTGGGCAGGAAAATAATATTTAAACCGGTTTGCTAAAGATTTTTGAAAATATGTGTTGAGATGCTTCTCATTCATTATTTTCTGAAAAATCACTGTTTCGTATTTATAAATAAAAATAATTTAACTAACCATGAAAAAGATAATTGTACTTGGTGCAGGGATGATTGGCAGTGCTATGGCAATAGATCTCAGCAGCGATTACGAGGTGACTGTTGTCGACAAAGATTCCCTCAAACTAAATCCTCTTAAGGAAGGTTACTCATTAAGAACAATCATTGCAGATCTTTCTACTGAGATTAAAATCCAGGAAATGATAATTGACTACGATCTTGTAATCGGTTCACTCCCCGGTTTTATGGGTTATAAAACACTTCACTCAGTAATTGGTGAAGGAAAAGATATTGTTGATATCTCCTTCCTTCCGCAGGATACTTTTAAGCTTGATGAACTTGCCATAGAAAATGAAGTTACGGCTGTAGTAGATTGCGGAATCTCGCCCGGACTAAGCAACATTATTCTTGGTTACCATAACCGGCTAATGGAAATTGATGACTATAAATGCATGATTGGCGGATTACCATTTAAAAAAGAATGGCCGTTTTATTTTAAAGCATTTTTTTCGCCCCTGGATGTTATTGAAGAATATACACGCCCGGCTCGGATCGTTAAAAACGGTGAGATAATTACCATGGAAGCACTATCGGACCCGGAAATAATTGATTTACCCGAAGTTGGAAAGCTTGAAGCATTTAACGCTGATGGATTGAGAACGCTCATTACCACAATGAAAATTCCTAATATGATTGAAAAAACTCTGCGCTACCCGGGACATATTGATTTAATGAAAATGCTAAGAGAAACCGGTTTCTTTGGAAAAGATGAGGTTAACATTAAAGGTGATAAAGTAAAACCTATTGAACTAACATCCAGATTGTTATTTCCCCACTGGAAACCGGATGAAGATGAGAAAGAGTTTACAATATTGAACATGATAATTAAGGGAAAGGAGAATGGTAAGCAAAAAGAATTGGTTTATAATCTTTTTGATAAATTTAATGAAGAAACAAAAACCACCTCGATGGCAAGAACAACCGGTTACACAAGTACATCTGTTGCCCGGCTAATTTTAAATGGTGATTTTAGCAGGAAAGGAATTAATCCGCCGGAATATATTGGCGCCGAACCAGAGTGTTACAGCAAAGTTATGGCTATGTTAAAGGAAAAAAATATAAACATTAATTTTGAAGAAAGATTAATTTAAATTGAATTTCATTTTCAATATCTACAAGACTTGTTCTTTTACGAAAAGCGTTATAATGGAAGTAATAAGTGACTAAAAAAAAGAAACATAAAGAAGGGAAAGAAAAATTAGAAGTTGTTTACAGCGACATTAAACCGGGAAAGAAAAAAAAGCTTTTAACAGCAAAAGTTTATGAAGAACAACTAACACTCCTCCAGGTAGAACTTGTAAAATTGCAAAAGTGGATTGTTAACAAGGGATTGAAAGTAGTTGTACTATTCGAAGGACGTGATGCAGCCGGTAAGGGGGGAGTTATTAAAAGAATTACACAACGATTAAATCCACGCGTTTGCAGGGTTGTAGCCCTGGCTACTCCAACCGAAAGAGAAAAAACTCAATGGTATTTTCAAAGATATGTTAATCACCTGCCTGCCGCCGGTGAAATGGTATTGTTTGATAGAAGCTGGTACAATCGTTCTGGCGTAGAGTATGTAATGAAATTTTGTACTGAGGATGAACACCGTGAATTCCTCAGATCATGCCCTGAGTTTGAGCGTATGCTGGTACGCTCCGGTATTATACTTATTAAATACTGGTTTTCTGTTAGTGATGAAGAACAGGAAAGAAGGTTCCAGAATCGTATTAAAGACAGAACAAAAAGGTGGAAGCTGAGTGAGATGGATCTGCAATCAAGAGAAAAATGGGTTGAGTATTCAAAAGCTAAAGATATTATGTTTGCTCATACCGATATTAAACAAGCTCCATGGTATGTTGTTAATGCAGATAATAAAAAACGTGCCAGGTTAAACACTATGAGTCATCTGCTAAGTTACATTCTTTATGAAGATATTAAACCGGAACCGATAAAACTGCCGCCGCGACTAAAGAAAATGGGATACGTAAGACCACCTTTTGAAGACCAGAACTTTGTACCTGAAAAATATTAAGCGCGTTGTTATTTACCTGTAAAGATGTTTTTATATTCCTCTATCTGGTAATAGCTTATACCGTTAATCAAATTCAATCATTTCCTTATTAATAGTTTTTTATATTTGCAATGTTATGCCAGAAAGAAAAAGATTACTTGCAGCAATAATGTTTACAGATATGGTGGGTTTTACCGCTATGATGCAGGAGAACGAAGAAAAAGCGAAACAGCTTCGTGACCTGCATAGAAGTGTTCTGGAAGAAAAAATAAGTAACCATGGCGGCGATCTTCTTCAATATTACGGAGATGGAACCCTCAGTATTTTTAAAAGCGGAATAGAAGCCGTTAAATGTGCAGTAAATATCCAGAGTAAATTTTCTGAAGAACCTAAAATTCCTGTTAGAATTGGTATCCATATAGGTGATATTGTTAAAGAAGAAGATGGGATTTATGGCGACGGTGTAAATATTGCATCAAGAATAGAATCAATTTCAGTCCCGGGCTCAGTAATAATTTCGGATAGATTACAAGCCGAACTAAGCAACCAACCGGAAATTAAAGCAAAATCATTAGGAAAATTTGAACTTAAAAATGTTAAACGGCAAGTAGAAATATTTGCAGTAGCATCAGGTAAAATAAAAGTGCCTTCTTCGAATGAATTAAAATCAGATAAAGTAAAATCTGTAAAAAGTATTGCTGTACTTCCGTTTGTTAATATGAGTGCTGATCCTGAAAATGAATATTTTAGTGATGGAATAACCGAAGAAATTTTAAATGCACTTGTTAAAGTTGATGGTCTGCAAGTAACATCCAGAACTTCCTCGTTTGCTTTTAAAAACAAAAATCAGGATATGCAAGAAATAGGGAATCAGTTAAAAGTAAGCAGAATTTTGGAAGGCAGCGTGCGTAAAGTTGGTAAACGGGTAAGAATAACCGCCCAGCTGATTAATACTTCCGATAATTTTCATATTTGGTCTGAGGTTTATGATAGAAACCTTGAAGATATATTTCAAGTTCAGGATGAAATAGCAAGTAAAATTGCAAATACATTAAGAGAGAAACTAACTGGTATCCAGCAGAAGGAACACCTTATTACTGCCCCCACTAAAAACCTTGAAGTTTACAATTATTACCTCAAGGGAAATTATAATTTGAATAAATGGAATCCTGAAAGTGCACGAAAAGGAATAGAATATTTTGAGAAAGCAATTTCGATGGAAGCTGATTTTGCGCCCGCGCATTCATCCTTAGCTTTTTGTTATACAATGCTAGGTGCCATGGGATATATCGAGGCCAAAGTTGCTTATGACAAGGCAAGAAAATATTCTCTAAATGCAATTAAGCTGGATGATACACTGGCTGATGCACATACGGCTCTCGGACTAATTAGTGTTTTTGTTGATTGGGATCTCGGTTCGGCTTTGCAATCTTTCAAAAGAGCCATTTCTCTCTCACCCGGTGATGCAAAGGTTTATCACGCATATTACGTTTATTTAATAGCAGTTGGAAATTTGGATGAAGCGATTAAAGTTACTCAAAAAGCCGTTCAATTGGATCCTTTATCTCTTCCAATAAACAAAGCATTCGGAGATGCTTTACTAAATAGTAAAAAGTATGATGAAGCAATTGAACAATTTGATAAAACGCTCGAACTTGACCCAAATTTCAGAACCGCTATCGAAGCTAAAGCATGGGCTATTCTATTAAAAGGTGAAAATGACAAAGCCATTGAAACATTTAAAGAATATCAAAGCAAAACCGATGACCCGCTAAAGGGGCAAACTGCTCTAGGTTATGCTTTTGCTGTATCGGGTTTTACAGATGAAGCAAAAAAATGCTTACGGAAAATGGAACAAAGAGAAAAAAAGTATAAAGATGTTAATCTTAACATGGATTATGCGGTTATTTATACGGGGCTAAAAGATTTTGATAAAGTGTTTTATTATCTTGACAAATCACTTGATGAAGGAAATGTGGCATTCTTCTTCAAGGCTCACCCCTTTGCAGAAGAATTAAGGAAAGATCCCCGGTTTCAGGAATATTTTGAAAAAATTGAAAGAAGAAAATCTGAAATATCTTTATAACTTTTATGAAAACTATTGCAATATACATTATTGCTGCAGGGATAATATTCAGTAAGCTTTTAGTGGCTCAGACAGAAAGTGAAACTCTATCGGTTCCAAAGCATTCAATATTTCGTTTCCAGGAAGTCAATCCAACTCTTAATCTAAATTACAAATTTGATGATCTGATCCACTACAATAATCCTGATTTTCTTCCTAACAACATGCCACTTTACGATGACTCATTCACAATCTGGCTAAGAACTGAAATGGCATTATCCTCCTCGCTGCCATTTGAAGAAAAAAACAGGAACTAATCGGCATTTTACATCCAGCCTTCATTAAAAATATCTTGAGGATTTAAAATTTGATCCGGTTCGTTATGTGCTGGTAATAGCACAGCTTGGAGCTGTGGGTTATCTTGCCTACAAGCATATTAAAAAGTACGGTTTCTGGAAGTAGTTCAATTTCTGCTAAGACCATCATCTTCTCCCCAATAACGAAGGCATTTATTCGAACAGGCAACCGTTCATCAGCGTAGTTATTCATTCCCGTAACATTTTGCTCTTTACGAAACTTCACTCCTCTTCATCCGTCTCAATAAGTATAATAAACCAGAGAACAGTAAAAGGAGAGTAGTTATGAATATTAATACAATTAAAAAAGTTTTTTTAGCTGTTAAAGATCTTCCCTGTCTAGTTTTAATAATAATTGTTGGGTTAAGCTCATTTTCTTGTGCTTCTTCTACAAACGGAAATTTTAACAGCGATTCACTCCATAAAGAAAATGATAAATATCTTTCATTCTACGAAAAGAAGGATGGTCAAAAGGCTCATTGGGAGGTGAACTTTGAAAATGAAGAGATTGTTTCTGTTTATCGTGATGGGGAGAAAATACCTTCTGAAGATGTGGATGAATACCGTGCGATGATAAATGAGAAACTGGATGAGATAAGATTCGGTTTGAGAAAACACAGTTTTAAGATGGATCACTTTACTTTCGATATGGATGAATTCCATGCTGATATGGAAAAGTTCGGAGAGAAAATGCGTAACCGCTTCGAATGTCTCGATGATTTTAAATTTGATGGGAATGAATTCAATAAAAATATGGAAAAGTTACATGGAAGGTTGGAAAAACTAAAAGATCGTAAGTTCTATCTGAAGTTTGATTCGGAAAAGTTTAATGAGCAATTGGAAAAGTTAAATGAACAGTTTAAAGATCACCAATTTAATTTTGAGTTCGATTTTGACATGGATGAATTGGAAGAATCCATAAAAGCTCACCATTTTAACATGGATGATATAGATATTGACCTGGAAGATCTTGACATACAAATTGAAAAACTTAACCGGGAACTTGAAATAAATATGGAAGACCTGGATAAAGAACTGGAAAAGCTTGACGCCTTTATGGATGAATTAAAAAAGGAATTGGTTATTGACGGTTATATTGAAAATGAAGAAGTTGAGATAAAATTATTCGCAAAAGAGATGTTTGTTAATGGCAAAAAATTATCCGCTGAGCTGCTAGATAAGTACAAAGATATTTATAAGAAACATATGGGAAAAGATATAAGCGAAACTTCAAATCTTCATATTTATTAAGTGAGTGAAAAATTATATTTTTCTCAAAAATGCTTACCCAATTAAGAAATTCAACATCAGGGATAGTTACTTCCCGGCTTAACTTGTAACTGCAAAATAATTATTCTAACTTTAGGTGTCTCGCAAAAAAAATCAGATAAAAGCATTTCCAACAATTACTGCCTTATCTAATTTTCATCCAACTGTAGAGAGAGCAAAAAATAATTTCAATTACATAAAGTAAGGAGTTAAAAATGAATATCTATGTGGGCAACATAGCACAGGATGTAAGTGAAGAAGAACTTACTAAATTGTTTACAGAGCATGGCAAGGTAAGCAGTGTAAAAATTTTACGTGATATGTTTACGCAGGAATCACGTGGATTTGGTTTTGTTGAAATGCCCGCTCAAGCAGATGCTCAAAAAGCAATTGATGAGCTGAATACGCACGAATTAAAAGGGAAGAAAATTGTCGTTAACGAAGCGCGTGAAAGAAGAGATAGAAGAGGTGGTAGTGCAAGAGGTCGTGGCGGAGGAAGAGGATATTAATGCTGTTGCTATTTCGTTTTTAAGATGCCGCACTTATTGCGGCATTTTTTATTTTAAATAGAAAAACCACCCCTGGCAGTGGCAATGTTTTTCTGATCGTGAGAAAAAAGAGTTTTAATGATCTTTTCAGGATTGTTGTGGTTAGAGCCATGTAGATATATTTGTTATAACATACAAATAATCTTATATTATTTTATTCAAAACACAATTTATTATATAACAGAGGTAATGTATGACAGATAAAAAAGTAATTGCTGTTCTTGGTGCAACTGGTGCACAGGGTGGCGGTTTAGTTCGTGCTATTTTAGCTGATAAATCCGGTGATTTTACAGCCCGTGCATTAACAAGAAATGTAAACTCGGATAAAGCAAAAGCACTTGCTGATATGGGGGCGGAAGTAGTTGCTGCTGATTTCGATGATTACGAAAGCTTGAAGAACGCGTTTACCGGTACGTATGGTGTTTTTGCAGTAACTAATTTCTGGGAACACTTTTCACCTGAAAAAGAAACTGCACAGGCAGGTTCAATTGCAAAAGCAGCAAAGGAAGCAAATGTGCAGCATATCATTTGGTCCACACTGGAAGATACGCGCAAATGGGTGCCGCTAGATGATAACAGGATGCCCACGCTTGGCGGTAATTATAAAGTTCCTCACTTCGATTCTAAAGGCGAAGCTGAAAAACATTTTACAGATTTAAATCTGCCGGTTACATTTTTGCTAACATCATTTTACTGGGAAAACTTCATTTACTTCGGTCTGGGTCCTAAAAAAGGTGAGGATGGAAAAGTTGCACTCTCGCTTCCGATGGGCGATAAAAAACTTCCGTGTATTGCGGTAGAGGATATTGGAAAATCCGCTTACGGAATATTTAAAACAGGAGATGAATTTGTGCGTAAAACTGTTGGTATAAGCGGTGGGCATCTGACCGGGAAAGAAATGGCTGATTCATTTACCAACGCACTGGGGCAGGAGGTTGCATATAACGCAGTTCCATTCGATCTGTTCCGCGGATTGGGTTTCCCTGGCGCAGAAGATCTTGGTAATATGTTCCAGTTTAAACACGATTTTGAGGACTATTACTGCGGTGCAAGAAGCATTGAATTCACCAAAGTCTTAAATCCTTCTCTTCAAAGTTTTGATAGCTGGCTTGCACAAAATAAAAATAAGATTCAACTGGATCAATAAATTATTTAACACGGCAATAATGCTTAATTGCATGTTGCCGTGTTTCTGCATTCAGGAACATATTCAAATATTTATTCTTTACCCTCGTTTTCTGCTTCTAACTCCCATCAATTATTTATCCTCCTGTAGCTGGTCTGCCCGCCGTAATGAAAAGTAGATAGACGGGTTCGCCTGCCGGCATTGTAAAACGGTTCCGGGTTTATCGAACCGTGGAGGTTTCTTTATGGAGAGAGATAAGATATAAAAATAATTACCAGTATTAGCGCATATCCGTGGCAGCAAAATCATATCTTTACTCCAGCTAATTTTCTATATTCATTCGTCAGGCTGCTACGGAAAGTTTGTGGGTTTCCCGTTTTATTCTTATGTTGAACCGGATTGGTTACAGATAACAACTAAAAAATTGCAGGGTGGAAAGATGAAACTTCTTTGTATTTTTTTCACCGGGGTGTTTATGCTTCAATTCAACCTTAACAGTCAACAGCTATCGGCTGATCACATTTTTATTCTGGTTGATGAAAGCGCACCCGGTGCAAAGGTGCTTAAAGATGTCGGGCTGAAAATGAATCCAGACACTTTACATCACACCGGGCAGGGAACCTCTGCAGTGTTTTTTAATTTTAATAATTTCTACCTGGAGCTTTTGTGGATCTCTCACGAAGAGGAAGATGAGAAATCCGGGAATAAAATAGTTGAAATGTTTCATAATCAAAAGGAAGGTGGTTCGCCATTTGGGTTTGTAGTTGCACGGAAAAGTAATGAAACAGACTCACTTCCTTTCCCTAACGAATCTTTATATGCAGATTGGCTCCGCCCCGGTGAGTCTGTTAAATTCGGTATTTCAAATGATATTATGCTTCCATCGGTTATTGTTGTTCCACGTTACCTCGATTATGATTCTATAAAAACGAGGTACCCTGAGGCAATTCGTGAATTAACAGATCATCCCGCGGGCTCTTTAACACTAACTTCCATTCGCTTTAACGGACCGGGTTCAATATCCGAATCACCCGCAATTAACGAGCTTATAAAACATGGCATAGCTGAATTCGTGAAAGATGCAAAACATCTTGCTGAACTGACTTTTAACAACGGCAAGTCAGGTATAACAATTGATGCAAGACCTAAACTACCGTTAGTAATTTTCTACTGAAATTCAGGGATTAATTTGATGAGCGGTTTTTGAATCTCTCCCAAATTAAAATTATTTTTCACCTGAAAGGAGGAAAAGACAAGAGGATAATAAATCTCTACAATTATTATTACGGCATAAAATATTATTTATTAAGGAGGCACAATATGAAATTCAAAACTCTTATGATTATTAAAGCTGCGGTATGTCTTGGCTTTGGACCTCTTCTTCTATTTATACCCGGAGAATTATTGAATTTTCTGGGAACATCTTATGGACCGGGCGCTGCCTTTACGGGAAGAGAATACGGGGCAGTGCTTATAGGTAATTTAATGTTAACCTGGTTTGCAAGGGATGTAGAAAAATCTATTGCGCGTAAGGCAATCATACTTCACCTGTTTGTGTATGATGCCATTGCATTAGTTGTGACCCTGGCAATTCAACTTTCAGGCGGGTTAAATGTATTTGGCTGGGCAATAGTTTTTGTTTATCTTTTCTTTACTATCGGGTTTGGCTATTTTCTAATGCAGGAAAGAAAGTCTTCGGTATAACCAGCACGAATGTGTAAATAATATGTGGGTAATTTACTGTTGGTGTAAGCTAAGCCTGTCTTGCGAGAAACTGAAGTAGTAATTAGCTGCCTTTATGTGCGAAGTGGGCTGAAAAAATC
>JAZGGS010000050.1:0-9815 GCA_036480595.1 Ignavibacteriaceae bacterium | reverse complement strand
GTATCGATTGAAACCTTAGCATACTCAAGATTTCTTTCAATTTTATCACTAACAGGGTTTTTAATCTTTCCCATCGCCATCATTGCAATCTGTTGGTTTTGCATCACTAACTGCATAAACAGTATTTGATGATTATCTTCAGCCATATTATCCTCTTATTTTTTTACTTAATTATGCAAATTTACAACAATTTGATGAAATTTTCTTCGAGGATTAAATAGTTAACTGCAAAAGAATTTTTATTTCTTACTAATCTATCCGTAAAGTTTTCATAAAATTCTTTTATTTCCGATTTACTTTTCATCTTAACTTTCACCTTCACCGATTGAGTAAGAACTTTTTAATTTAATTGTTTTATTAAAAACATCAGAAAGTTCTCTTGTTAAATTTAACCTGCTGTACTTTTCAATATTATTTCTTTTAAAGGATTGCTCTAATTTGTTTGCTATAAACAGATCAAACATTTTAGATATGCCTTCTTTAATATCATCTACATTTATATTTGAAACAACTAATCCGGAATTCGTGTTTCGAATAACTTCTGCGGCAAGCCCTGACGGAGGAACAGCAGCTAGGATTGGACGTCCTGCCCTCACGTACTCAAAGATTTTGCCAGTCAGCACACTTTCACTGTGAGGATATTCTCCAATGAGCAATAAAAGGATAGTGGATTGACGCATTTCAGCAATGGCGTGATGATGTGGTTGGTACTCTATTAATTCAGAGTACTGATCCAACCCTATTTGCCTAAAATAATTTATATTTTCAAAATCTCCGGGATTATCTAGCTGCCCAATAAATCTTAGTTTAATTTTTTTTTGAAAATCCGCCCTCTGCTTAAGCAGATTACTAATAGCACGGAAAATCCTGCCGGGATTTTGCTGTTCATTCATAATCCCCGTATATGTAATTCTGAATTCTTCCGCTGGTGGCATTTGAACTTCTATATTTTTAAAATCGTCTTCATCATAACCATTAGTAATTGAAGTATAATTTATACCCGGGTAAAGTTCTTTAAATCGTTCAGCCATAACTGAAGTTACTGTTACAATATGATTTGCATTTTTAATAACCATTTTCTCCAATTTTCTATCTATGAACAACCTAAACTTATTTTTCGGAAAATTAGGACGATCTACCCATAGGTCTCTAAAATCAGCAACCCACGGTATTTTGCTAATCTTCGATAATATTAACGCAATTAAATTATCTGTAAATGGAGAAGCGGTTGAATATATAATTGCAGGACGTTCTTTCCGAATTACTCTCCAACCTCTCCAAACTGCAAATGGCAGCCACAGAATTTCATTATCCGGAATTAACAGGTAAGTTTTTAGCTTCACCAGGAAACCGGGCTTCAATGATTTTCTTACTGTGTGTTTACTTTCTTCTTTTTGTTCAATTATCCTTTTCGATCTTCTCTTCAAAATTTTTCTAACCCACTTCATCGGTTCAATTGATAATGTTCGGTAAACTTTTATATCCTTACCTAAATCATTCATTAAACTATCATCGCGGTAAAAATCGTAAGGTTCCTTTACGGTGAGAACAAGTGGCTGCCATTCAAATTCAGGTAAGTACTTTACAAATTTAGATGATCTTTGTACTCCGCCTCCACCGACCGGTGGAAACAGATAAGCAATAAACAATACTTTTTTATAGTTGGCTTTATTCATCGTTTAACAGAACTATTGTTTTACATCTTTAAAACAGACTTAAAATCATCAGAATTAATAAAAATTAGTTTTGAAATTGGTGTGCCCGTTATTTTTTTGTAAATATAGCATTGAACACCCGCAGCAACAGTGTACGATATTGAAGAACTAACTGCCGCACCTTGAATTCCAATTTTAGGAATGAGAATTATGTTAAGAATAATGTTCAAACAAAAATTAATTATACTAATATACATACTATACTGCGGCTTACCTCTTGCACCAAAATCAGCAGAAAGAATTTTAGAAACCGACAGCGATGCAATACCCGGTAAAAGAAAAATTAAAGGAAGAACAGAGTTAACATACTCCTGCGAAAATAACAGAGGAATAAGCCACGGTGATAATACTGCAATTATAATTGAAGCAAAAATAACTACAAATAAATTAACACGACTGAATACAGGAGTTTTTTTATACTGCTCATCCGACCTGCTTGCAGCCGGTAGAAAAATGGTTCCGGTAGCTTGGGTTAAATAAAGTAATTTTTCAGCAATAATAACTGAGATGTAATACCATCCTACCGCTGTTTGAGAAATAAAGAAACCAATCAAAAGTATATCCGCTCTGTAGACTAAAAACTGAAGTAAGTTGCCCAGCATTACTTTCAAACCATAGCTTAATGAACTTACAGTTATTTCTTTATTGAATTTAAGTGTAAACGGAATTTTGCCGGACCAAATTATAAAAGCAGGAACCAACCACGACAGCCCGATTATAAACAACACAAGGTACAGCTGAGCCTCAACCAGATTGGAAAAAACTAAAAGCACAATGAACAATATTATTGGTTTAACAACCTGGTATTGATTAAACTTTTTAAATTCCTGTAATCCTAAACAGATTTTAATTCCAAACTCGTAAGTAAGAAAAGCAAAGTAGTAAACAATTAAAGCCCATAAGCCGGAAGAGAGTAAATCTGAATTAATCCCACTAATAAGAGGTTCAATTGCATTGTTTCGTACTAAAATAAAAAGCAAAGCAGCACCTGCAAGAAACACTATAATGGAATTAAAAAAATAACTCCCTACAAATTTCTTAACCGGGAAGCGGTTGTTACTTATAAAATAAATAGCAGAGGTATCCAACCCGGGGTTAACAACTTTGTAAACAATTTCTACCATCACAACAGCTGTGGCTAATAATCCAAGAAGTTCCGGACCCAGCCACCGGGAAAGAATAATGTTATTTGTTATTCCCAGCAGAAAAACTATAAGCTGGATTACAAATGTGATACCGATAATGCGTGATATGGGTTTGGTCATTTTTTCAAAATAATTTTTTACAGATAGATAAATAATCGCCGCATATCTTAGATTGGTTGAAATTCAGTTCAACAAAAGTTTTACCTTCTTCATTTACGGATGGATCTTCTTTTAACATATTGATAGCTTTTTTACAATCATCCAGATTTTTAACAAAAATACAATGTGGAAATGGTTCGCTCCATAAAACGTGTCTTCCAAATGATAATGCTTCGAGAACCATTTTCGAAAGTCCGTCATGAGTTGTGATTCGTAATAATGCGTTCACTTTATTATAAAGCTCGGTAACATCATCAATAAAATTATAGGTGAATACATTTTCCGGTTTGTGATTAATTTCCTCTGCTGCAAGAATAAGAAAATCTATGTCTGGAAATTCTTTTGCCAATGACATTACTAAATCACCGTTGTAAAAGTCCCACCTGTTTTTCGGAATATAAGTTAGTATTGAAAATTTTTCCGGTAAAGGCGGAATATTTTTTACTAAGTTCAGGTTTACCAATGGCAGCACTTTAGATGAAATGCCAAGCTGTTTCAGTTCTTTTTTCAGAGTTTCATTTACAACCAAGTTAAAAGCACCAACAGAGTTTATGAGTATTTTCTTAATAATTTTTTTAAAGAAAAAATCATTTGAAAATCTGTAAACATCGGTTCCAATCCAGTGGTAGATTAAGGATTTTTTATATTTTACTAATCTTCTCAGTACAGGCAAAGGTGAAGATATTAAATGAAATATATCGAAGCCCGCATAATTTATTTTATTGGTTAAAGTTCCATAAAATTCTGCTTCAATTATTCCGCTGTTAAATCTGTTAAGCTGTTCACTGAACACTTTTGCATGATACGATTCTCCGTGCAATAATATCTTTATTCTCTTCCCCGATTCACTCATATCTTTAACAGTGCAAATTCCAAAAAAATAACCCTGTATTTTATATGCTAATTTATTTCTATCCGTAAAGTTTATTATAACTAAAATTCAATCAAAGTAATCTAACAATAAACAAGCATAGCAATTTTCCGGTGACCAGCTAAACATAACTTATTTAAAATTTTCTTTCTTTGATAATGACTGATTTGCAAGTAATTTTCCAATAGTTAATTAAATTCATGTCTAAAATACAGTTTGCTTACTGAGTATTCAAAATCGCTTTTTAAGTAATGCAAAATAAAATAAAAACATTACATAAAGATTTAATTCAACGATACTAATTAGTAAAAAGTGTCTAAAAAAAAGAAAATACTGTACATATCATTAAGATCGGGTTATGGTGGAGCAACATTGCATATCGATCAACTTGTTCAGAGTTTCAAAAATAATTATGAAATTTATTGTGCTGCACCCATTGAAAAACCTTATGGTGTAAACTGGCTTGAAAAACTTGGTAATGAAAAATTGCTCGAATTACCATATCGTTCATTTTCGGTAAAACATTTGATTCGTTTGATCTTTTTCATTAAAAGAAACAAGATCGATATCATTCATGCGCACGGAAAAGGTGCCGGAATTTATGCAAGATTAGCAAAGATTTTTACACCGAAAACTTATCTTGTTTATACATTACATGGGCTTCATATTGCAAATTATACAAAGTCAATGAAATACGTTTATATTTTTCTTGAGAGAGTTCTTGGCAAATTAACTAATCTGTTTATTAACGTTTCAAATGGCGAGAAGCAGGTTTGTCTTGATAACAAATTATTCAATGCATCCAAATCAATAGTAATTTATAATGCAATAGAGAATGACGGAAATAATTATCCTGCTAAAGACGAATTGAGAAGAAAACTTAACCTTCCGATTGATAGATTTTTAATATTATCCGTTATTCGATTTAATCCACAAAAAAATATTACGGCAATGTTAGATATTGCTCAAAAACTTTCTGATGATAAGAGTTTTATCTTTATATTAATTGGAGATGGTGAAGAGAAATCAACAATTGAAAAGAAAATTAGTGAAAACAAAATAGATAACGTTAAACTTTTAGGTTATCAGAAGAATGTTAATGAATATTTACATGCTTCAGATTTATTTCTTTCAACTTCACTATGGGAAGGACTTCCTTACTCATTAATAGAAGCCACAAGAGCCGGAATTCCTGTTGTTGCAAGTGATGTAACCGGAAATAACGAAGTTGTCTTTGATAAACATAATGGATATTTGTTTCAGGTAGATGATATTGATTCTGCCGCACATTTGTTAAAGGAGTTAAGAAATTCTAATAAAACTCTTGAAACATTTGGGCAAAATTCAAAAAGAGTATTTAAAGAGTATTTTGTATTACAGAAAATGATAAATAAATTAAAAGAAGTTTATTCACACACAACGTGAAACAAACATTTATTATATGAACAAAAAATTGGAAGTTGGCTGCGGTGATCACAAACGTGAAGGGTACATCGGGATGGATATTGTCCCGCTTGCAGGTGTCGATGTTGTTCACGATATGAATAAAATCCCCTGGCCATTTGCTCAAAGCGAATTTGATGAAATAGTATTTGATGATGTTCTAGAACATTCTAACAATTTTTTGGGGATAATTGAAGAGATATACAGGGTAAGTAAGAATAGCTGTATAATTAAAATATCCGTTCCACATTTTTCATCGGATAATATGTATTCAGATCCGACACACACTACTTTTTTTTCAAGCAGAAGTTTTAATTATTTTGATAAATCTCTCGGGTATAAGCACGATTTTTATCTCCAAAATGTAAATTTCAAAATAAGAAAAGTACATCTTTCATTTAGAGAATATTTTACTCAAACTAAACGACCTTTCTTTAATCCTTTAAAGTGGATTGGTATTGAGTTACTTATAAACAAATTTAATAGAATCTATGAAAGGTTTTTTTGCTGGATTCTACCAGCAGCCGAAATTTATTTTGAATTGGAAATTGTGAAAGATTAGGAACTTATTGTTGAAAAAAATAAAAACGGCAATTGTGCACGAATGGCTTGTTAATTATGCTGGCTAAAAGCATTGTGCTGAGTCATTCATCAAAATTTGATCGGATGCAAATATTTACACGTTTGTATGGTTTCTGAGTAAATAAGAAATATAAATTATTTATAAGGATACAGTTTATTATTTTTAATGATTAAAGATCTCTTATAAATCAAAATTCTTCTATGATATATTTAATTAAAATTCCGTATTACTGTTTTATTAAAGCTTCGATATTCTTA
Source organism: Ignavibacteriaceae bacterium (assembly GCA_036480595.1). Lineage (GTDB taxonomy): Bacteria > Bacteroidota > Ignavibacteria > Ignavibacteriales > Ignavibacteriaceae > JAZGGS01. Next base: position 3,642 of record JAZGGS010000050.1, on the reverse strand, counting down.
ATATGATGAATGTGAGAGGCAAAAAAACTTTTAAGTTGCTGGATAGATACCTGGGTATACTCATTCTGTTTGTGCTAAATTTATTTAGCAAGAAAAAACAACTTCCAAAGAATATTGAAAAAATCGGTATTTTAACCGTTCCTGCAATTGGTGACATAATTTTACTTAATGGTTTCTTAAGAGATATAAAAAATTACAATCAGGATATAAAAATTATTCTTTTTGTGTATAAGGGATTTAGTGAAATCGTGGAAATTATGGGATCTTATGATGAAATATTCCACATTGATTTATTTAGACCTATAAAAACTTTCAAAGCTTTAAGATCGTGTCCTGTTGATGTGTTTATTGATGCAGGGCAATGGTCGAGGTTAAATGCAATTTATACTTTTTTTTCTAAATCTAAATATAAAATTGGGTTTAAAACAAAAGGACAATGTAAACATTTAATTTTTGATTTTGCTGCAGAACATTCAAACAAAACTCATGAACTATATAACTACAAAAAACTTTCATTCTCTAAAGAAATAAAAGCTGTGAGCCTTCCTAAGATTGGGTTTAACCACGAAACTCAAATTAAGAAAGATCAGGTCGTCATACATACTATGGCAGGAGGCTACCTTTCCAAATTAAAAGGATGGTCTGTTGAAAATTGGAGAAGAATAATTGATTATTTACTCGAGAGCCAATGTGATATTTACTTTACCGGGTCGGCTTCTGACCACAAACACCTTAAATTATTATTAAACAATTATAAGGAGAATATTAGATTACACAATGTGGCTGGAAAACACTCCTTAAGAGAAACTGCCATCTTATTAGTGGGTTCGCAATTAGTAATAAGTGTTGACACCGGTATTATGCATCTTGCTTCAGCTTTAGGTTGTAATCTTATTACCCTACATGGTCCAACACCTCCAACGAGATGGGGACCATTAAATAGCAATTCGAAAATCATTAAAAGCAATTATCCCGAAGCACCTTGTCTCAACCTGGGATTTGAGTACAAATGTAATGACAGGACAGGTGAATGTATGAAAAGGATTACACCTGAAATGGTAATTTCAGAAATAAAGGAATTTGGTTTATAAAGAAACAATTGAATATCTATTATGATTGTTAACAAAAGATCTATCTATTTTTTCAGGGTAGTAAGCGATTTATTACTGCTGAATATTGCATTTATAGCCGCGGCAGCTTTAGCTCAGCCGTGGGAAATTTTGCTAGAAAGAAATTATATGTTTTTCCTTTTGATTGGATCAAATCTTCTTTGGATCATTACATCAAACAGCATCGGTTTTTACGATGATTTTTATTCGAGAAATTTTCCGATACAATTTGTAAATATTTTGAAAAGCACCGCAATCCAGGTTGTTGCTTCCATTGTTTTCATCTTCCTGGCAAGAGAAGATCTTTTTACAAGATATTTTATAGTCTACTATGCACTCTTTTTAATTGCTGCTATTTGCTTTAGAGTCATTCTCTTCCGTAAAGGATTAAAGGCACTAAGGAAAAAAGGGAAAAACATCAGGAATTTGCTAGTGATTGGAGATGGTGAAATTGGCCAAAATTTTAGAAAGGTTATAGAATATAACCCTGATTATGGATACAAATTTTCAGGGTTTATAACGGAGAAAGATACAGCGGATTCTGATGTGGATACGGTTGGTAAAACAGATGATCTGGAACAGGTAATTTCGGAGTTAAATATTGATGAAGTTGTAATTGCAGTTGCCGATAAGAGTGATAAATTTCTTAATAAAATAATAACCATCTGCAATCGAAAGGCTGTTAAAACTCATATCATTCCTGATTATTCCAAATATGTATCGAGTAAATTCCAGGTAAGCATTTTCGGAGATTTCCCAATCTTGACAGCTAGGATTGAACCTCTTGAGGAGATTTACTGGAGATTTATCAAAAGAGTCTATGATATTTCATTTTCACTACTTGTTTTATTATTTATATTATCCTGGCTCTACCCTATTATTTTTATCCTTACAAAACTAACATCACCCGGCCCAGTATTATTTATTCAGGACAGGGTTGGAGCGAAGAATAAAATTTTCAAATGTTATAAATTCAGAACAATGAAAGTATCGGCAAAAAGCTCGGCATCTCGTTTTCAACCAGTTGTTAAAAACGATCCAAGAGTTACGAAAATCGGGAAGTTTATAAGAAAGTCTAATCTAGATGAATTGCCGCAGTTCCTGAATGTTCTCAAAGGTGAAATGTCTGTTGTGGGTCCGAGACCTCATCCCGATGCTTATGAAAAGGTTTACATTAAAATAGTTGATGCAATACGAATACGTTATAATGTAAAACCGGGAATAACCGGCTGGGCTCAAATTCATGGCTTAAGGGGTGATGTGCTTGATGAAAAGAAAAATATCCTGCTAACTAAAAAACGGATTGAATTTGATATCTGGTATATTGAAAATTGGTCAATAACTCTGGATATACAAATAATTCTAATTACTGTCTGGCAGATGGTTAGGGGAAAAACCAGAGCTGTTTAATTGATTCCAATCTTTTATTAAAAAATCACCAATCCCTCTTTTTATTCAATTAAGTAAAATTTTTTTTACCAGTGGTTTATTAAGGCAGGTGTATAATTACGGAACTGGATGAGAAACAGGTTTTTATTGAAGTAGTTTTTCAGGCATGAACGTTGTTTATTATAAATAAGTTTTCTTGATAGTTTACCCTAAGCTGTCTCCACCCTGTACCGGGTTAGAGCTAAAACTCTATCCCGTTTTTTTTAAAATCAATCTATACTGAAAACGGATAACTTTTCTTCTCTATCCGAAATTATATACATCCTGTCACCAATACTATTAACAGTAATTCCCTCCGGCTGGATTACTGATATTTTAAATTTAGTAATGATATTCAACTCCATATCTGTCTTTATAACCATCTGGTCTTCATCGCTTAAAATCCAGAGCATGTTATCGTTTTCATCATAAAAAATTCCTGAAACATCCGCAGCAAATTTTATTGTATCTCTTCTTACTTCATTAAAATCTCCATCAAGCTCAATTAGGAGCGGAGGATCTTTTTCATTTACAATATAAAAATGTTTTGTGCTCTCATTGTAAGTAATACCTTCCAGCCCGGAATTTAGCTCACCTTCTATACTTATTTTAACCCTTTTTATTTCTACTCCGGAAGTATCCAGGATAACTACTTCGCGGGTTCTTTCCAGAACAATTGCAAGGGTTGCTTCATCAATTACAGTTACACCTTCAAGATCGAATCCATTAACTTTTATCCTTTTAATAATCTTTCCATATTTATTAAGTTCATACAGAGAACTATCTTCATCACTAACCGTCCAGAATCCGTTTTGGTCATAGGTTAGCGTTAATCCTGACGGTTCAAGTACAGGAATGTCATATCTCCTTAGCAAGGTGATTTTGTCACCGGGTTTTTCCTCTCTTTCTTTAATACATCCAGCAAAAGCTATTAATACCAGCAATAATGCAATAATTAATCGATAGGTAATTTTCATCTCTTTTTCAGCAAAAATGAGTTAACGATGCATAAATTAAACTTTCCGGTTCAAAATTACTAATTTTTTAAGCTGAAATTCCACTTTACGTACAATCTGGGTTTGGCATTATTTTTCTACATAATAAG